>VGFB01000357.1 GCA_016869015.1 Armatimonadota bacterium | reverse complement strand
GCCGCGCCTCCATCTCCCGGATGGGCGCGTGATCCCCACCTGCGTCCTCCTTGTGGATCGACCTGAACGCCTCACGCCCCCGCCCCCGCAGGTCCCCTTCCCCACGACCCGCATGGGCGGGGGCTTCCCGGCGCTGACCCTGCGCCAGGGGCAACCCCGCGTCGGAACGGTGGGGTGCCTCGTTACCGACGGGCGCGTCGTGTACGCCCTGACGAATCACCATGTCGCGGGAGAGCCCGGAGAGGCCGTCCACACGCGGGTGCGGGGCAAGGACATGCGGATCGGCGAGTCCACCGGGACCGGGTTGGCGCGCGTCCCGTTCACGGAAGCCTATCGCAACTGGCCGGGCCGCCACGCGGTGTCCACGATCGACGCCGGGCTGATCCGGCTGGATGAAGTGACGAACTGGTCCGCCCAGGTCTTCGGGATGGGCGTCATGGGCGAGCTCGTGGACCTGAACGTGGACACCCTCAGCCTCAACCTGATCGGGTGTCCGGTCGCTGCGCACGGCGCCGGGTCAGGGCCGATGCGCGGGCGGATCCTGGCGCTGTTCTACCGCTACAAGACGGTGGGGGGAACCGACTACATCGCGGACTTCCTGATCGGGCCACGGTCCGGAGACGAGTCGCTGATGACCCGTCCCGGCGACTCCGGAGCGCTCTGGTTCTACGACCGGGCTTCCGAGCCCCCAAGCGGGCCGCTGGAGAAGGCCCGCGGGTCGGCGCGACAGCGCAGCGCTAAGACGCCGCCGGAGGCGGCGGTCCCGGACCCGCGACCCCTGGCGATGCAGTGGGGAGGACAGCTCTTCACCGAGGAGGGCGCGGCCGTCAGCTTCGCACTCGCCACCAACCTGGCGAACGTCTGCCGCCTCCTGGGCCTCGACCTGGTCCGCGACTGGGGCATCAGCCTGCCGCCCTACTGGGGCAAGCTGGGACACTTCGCCATCGCCCAGACGGCCGTAGGACTACTGGCCGCCACGACCCTCCACCCGCTCCTGCAGGCCAACCTCGACCGGATCACCCACCCGATGGAGGTGTTCACGAAGGGCGAGGTGCCCACCTATAAGGGCGCCGAGTTCGTGCCGCTCGCCGATGTGCCCGATCTGATATGGAAGGCCAGGGATGCCACCCTCAAGCGGCCGAACGAGGACGGCAACCACTATCTCAACCTCGACCTGAAGGCCGACAGCGGCTACGGGGGCCGGTTGCTGAAGAGCCTCTGGCTGGAGGACCGGACGCGGCTGGATCCCGAGTACTTCACCGCCTTTTACGACGCGTGCACCGGCCAGGGGAAGCCGGGCGCTCGCGGGGCCCTGCCGTTCCGCATCTGGCAGCTCTACGATGAGATGGTGGACGCCCTCCGGGCCAAGGCGCGCCCCCGCTTCATTGGCCTGGCCGGAGTCCTGGCGCACTACATGGCCGATGCCTGCATGCCCCTGCACAACACCCAGTACCACCACGGGTACCCGGGGGCGACGGACAAGCAGGAGGCGGTCCACGGCTACATCGACAACGACATCCTCTCGGTGAGCCAGGGGAGCACGCTGGTGAAGGCGTTCGAGCAGATCGGCGATAACCCGACGCTGACGACGGCGACCGGCGGACAGGGGTGGGGGCAGCGGGCGATGGAGTTGATGGTGTGGGCCTTCGGCAAGGTGAGCCCCAAGCGCATCATCACGGCCTACAACGCGACGCTCGAGCAGGAGATGGACTGGCGGGACCGCTACGACTACATGGTGAAGAAGATCGGGACACCCTTACGCGCATGCATCGCCACCGGGACGGTGCGCCTCGCGGAGTTGTGGCTGAGCGCCTGGAAGGAGGGCGACGGCGACAAGGCCTTCGGTGGGTCCGACGCGGCGGTGTCGTGCGAGGACTTGAGCGACCTGTACTTGGACCCCAAGGGCTTCGCCCCATGTCGGCTGCTGAGCGCCCTGGAGGTGCGGAACGGGAGGCTGGAACTGAAGCTCTGACTTGCCGCGGCCCCCGCGCGCCCTGTTGCGGGGCCAAGGCTGGCGGTTGCGGAAGGCCCTGGACGCCGCCCTACGGCAGCAGCACCGCCTTGATGGCGGCCTTGCTCTCCATCACCCGCAGGGCTTCGTCGGCTTGGGCCAGCGGGAAGCGGTGCGTCACCAGCTTCTCAAACGGGTAGCGGCCGGTCAGCACCAGACGGATCGACTGGTAGAGGTGCGCCGTGTCGCTGACCCAGACGCCCTGCAGGTTCACGTTCTTCCGCGCGAGGTGCTCGAAGAGGGCGATCGGGAGCTCCCCGACCGGAGTCGCGATCCCGGGGATCGAGTACGTGCCGTAGGGCGCCACGAGCGGGAGGTTGTCGGGGATCGAGCGCGGCGTGCCCGTGCAGTCGATCACGGCGTTCACACCCACGCCGTGGGTCCGTTCCCTCAGGAAGGCGGCGCGCTCCTCGGCCGTCGTCTCATCCACCACGAGCGCGTCGCTGGCGCCGAACTCCAGGCAGAGGTCCAGCCGCGCCCGATCGGCTGAGGTCCCGGCCACGTACACGGCGGAGGCCCCGGCCTGCAGGGCCATCGCCAGGCAGAAGATGCCGACCGGCCCGGGCCCCACGATCAGCACCGCATCCCCCGGAGTCACCTTCGACAGCTGCACCGCGTGGGCGGCCGTGGCGCCCGAGCACGTCGCCGCGACGAGGACCGCCGGGTCGATCGGCTCCTCGATCCGCAGCATGTGGCACCGCGCCCGCAGGTGCAGGTACTCCCCGTAGCAGCCGCTGAAGTGCGGCGGCTCCGAGCAGCCCAGCGAGATGCCGTAGGTCTTGCGGTTCGGGCAGAGCGCCGGCTGCTTCCTGACGACGCAGTAGTAGCACTGCCCGCACATCAGCCCCCGCTCCCACACTACCAGGTCGCCCGGCTTGAGGGGCCGCCCGAAGAGGTCCAGCTTCTCGCCGGCGGTCTCGACGATCGTGCCGACGCCCTCGTGGCCCAGGATCATCGGAAGCGGCGTGCGCGGGTCGTTGCCGTGCCACATGTGCACATCCGAGCCGCAGACCCCCGCCGCGCTGATCCGGCACCGCACCTCGCCCGGAGCCAGGTCCGACACCTCGAAGCTCTGCTCAACCAGCGGCTGCTTGAACGCCTCAAGCACCATCGCCTTGCCGGTCATCACGCCACTCCATCGCCGGGCAGGATGAACCGCTCGATGACGTGGGCGACCGCATCGTCGTCGCAGGATGGCGCGACGTAGTCCGCCGCCGCCAGGACCTCCGGCGCCCCGTCACCCACCGCGACCCCCAGGCCCGCGTATTCGATCATGCAGATGTCCGGGTGCGCGTCGCCGATCGCGACCACCTGCTCCCTCGGCACGCCCAGGCGCCCGGCCAGCCGCGACAGCGCCACGCCCTTGGTAGCGCCGGGAGCCGACAGTTCCAGCACCCAGCTGTCCAGCACCTTGCTGGTCGCCACCCGGGGCGGCGCGACGCCCGACGGATCGCCCAGGCGATCCCGCAGTTCCCGCACCTGCGCCTCCGTGCCCCAGAACAGAAACGCCACCAGCGGCCGTGCCAGCACCTCCCCCAGCCCCTCCACCCACGCCGCCCGGTCCGGGTTCGCCTCCACCCACCGCCGGAGTTCCTCGTTCGGCTGCGCGCAGCGAACCGCGTCGCCCTGCCGCGGATCCTCGAAGCCCGAGTACCCCAGCTCCGCCGAGTCCGCCAGCGCCAGGCAGCGCTCCACCGCCTCCCGCTCCAGCAGCAGCACCTCCTCCGGCGCGCGCCGCAGCGTCGAGAACACCGCCGCGCCGTTGAACAGCAGGTGCGGCCCGTCCAGCAGCTCCAGCTCCTCCGCCACGGGCAGCGTGCTGAACCGCCCGCGACCCGTGCAGATCACCACGCGGCAGCCGGCCGCCCGCGCGCGCGCCAGCGCCTCCCGGTTCCCGGGCGACACGCCCTTGAGGCCCCGCAGCAGCGTGTGATCGAGGTCTACGGCCAGGAGTCGATACCGCATCAGACCCTCTCGCGGGGCGCCTATTCGCGCCGGGGACCGGGCCGGCCTTCCGGACGATCCCTTCGACTCCGACTGGGGCCCGAAGGGACTCGGGGGGATGCTACGCGCGGGTGATCGACGACACATCCATCACGTACATCTGCCGATCTCCCTCGTGCGCGGAGTCAAAGCAGACCTGTGTCCCGTCGCGGTTCCAGCGGGGATGCAGGTCGCAGCGGATCTCTCCCGGCAGCTCCGGCGGCGAGTAGAAGCGGCCGATGTCGACCCGCCGGTCATCCTCGGGGCGGTAGAGGATGAGTGTTCGCTTGTGCTCCCGGTCGGGGTAGGTGTCGGTCAGGATCCACCGTCCGTCGGGCGAGTAGCTGCAGTGCCCGTCGGTGGGGAAGACCTCCTCGCCCACCACCTCCACCCGATCAGAGCGGTCGGTGAACAGGTAGTAGTGATCGCCGCTGCCCGGCTGCCGCGCCCAGGCGAGGATCTCGGTCGACGAGCGCCAGTCGAAGTGCGAGGTCATCTCGAAGGGGTTCACGCAGTACACCTTGGAGCCGTCGGGTGCGGCGGTGAACAGCCGCGTCAGCCAACTCGTCTTCACCCGCCAGCGGTGCAGGAAGATGAACCGCGAGCCGTCGTGGTTGAACTGCAGGTGGTTGAACCAGTGGCTGGTGTCGCGCATCGTCTCCTGCGGGAGGTAGCTCGCGATCTGGTCCACGCTGACGATCAGCCGGCTCTCACCCGTCGCCAGGTCCATGCCGTAGATCCCGTCCTCGGCCGGGTGCGGGTCGCTCTCCCAGGCATCCGGAACGCCGTTGTACCCGTAGCCCGGCCGGTGCCGGTGGAGCCGCGAGAAGTTCAGCGTCACCGCCTGCGTGCCGGCGCGGTTGACGGCGTAGATGGGCCGCGGCAGCCGCCGCGTCTCGCCCGTATGCACGTCGCGGATCACCGACCCGTAGTGGTCGCCCTCCCACACGTTGTAGATGATCAGCCGGTCCGGCGCCGTGCCCAGCCACTGCAGGTGCGTCCCCTGCTGCCAGTTCCACGCGCGCGTCTCATCCAGGGGAATCCAGCGGTTGCCGTCCTGCAGATCGACCATGCCGATCCGCGCCATGTCGCCCGGCGCCGGGGGGCGGTCCATGAACGTCGTCTCCAGGGCCGGCAGGTACCGACCCGTCGCGTCCCACGGGAACTTGTCGTAGTACCCGAAGAAGTGGTGGTTCGCGCGGGGGGTTACGCAGGCGGCCTCGAGTTCAGCCGAGAGAGGTGCCACGATGGCCTTCGTC
>VGFB01000356.1 GCA_016869015.1 Armatimonadota bacterium | reverse complement strand
TGGGCGGGGCCGATGTGCCCGACGGGGACTTGCGGGCGCGCATCGGCGTGCTGCGACAGGGAGACGCCCTGCCCGGCGACACGCCGGCCGTAGCCTTCACCGCGGGCCTGGCCCGGCAGGCCGGACCACTGCCGTCGCGGGAGCCCGGGGCGTATGAGGTGGTGGCGGCCGTGACGGCGGAGGGCGGTCCGGCGTTCGAGGTGCGGTCTCCGCTGATCGTCCCTTCCACGGAGTGGCTGGGCAAGGGCCTCGGCCTCGAGGACAACGTGCTGCCGCCCTGGACCCCGCTGGAGGTGAGCGGGACCAACGTCAGCTGCTGGGGTCGGCGGTACTCGTTCGGGGGCCTGCTGCCAACGCAGATCGCGACGGCCGGGGCCGAGGGGCTGTCTCGCCCGATTCGGCTGATGCTGAAGGCCGGGGATCAGATGGCCGTCTGGCGCGACGAGCAGGTCCGCCTGCGCTCGAGCTCACCGACCCGCGCCGAGTTGGAGGCCGCGGGAGAGGCAGCCGTAGGGGACACGACGACCCGCTTTCGGGCGAACAGCTGGATCGAGTACGACGGGTTCGTGCTGGTGGAACTGACCTGCGATGATCCGGAGAACCTGCCGGCGGAGGAACTGGCCCTCGAGATCCCGGTGAAGGCCGAGAACGCGCTGTATCGGCACCGGTATGCGCCGAGCTGGATTCCCACCTCGGGCAGCGTCCCGGAGGGGGAGGGTGTGGTCGACAAGGCGGCGTGGATCCCGTTCGCCTGGCTCGGCGACAACGACCGGGGGCTGTTCTGGTGCGTGGAGTCCGATGAGGGCTGGCCCAACGGGAAGGCGGAGAACGCCTTCGAGATCGTGCGGCAGGGCGATGAGATCGTCATGCGCCTGAACCTGCTGGCGAAAGGCCAGCGGCTGCCGGCGGACTGGAAGCTGGTCCTGGGCCTGCAGGCGACGCCGGTGAAGCCGATCCCGAAGGACTGGCGCAAGTGGAGGATGAGCAGCGCGCTGGGCGGGCAGCAGGCCATGACGCGCCAGAACGTGCACATCGTCTGGCCGCAGGCCAACCACGAGGACTCCCTGGCCGCCTTCGGCTACCCCGAGGCGCGCAACCCCGAGCGGTTCGCGGAGCAGATCAACCAGCTGCACGCGCAGGGCCTCAAGGCCGTCCCGTACCTCTGCCTGACCTACATCCGCGAGGACATCCCGGAGTGGCAGTTCTACAAGTCGCTGTGGGCGATGGGCTCCGTCGACCCGAGCATCCCTGAGGCGGGCTGGAAGCACACCTTCGCGATGGTCTCGCCGAACGGGGCGGGCTATGCGGACTTCATCATGGCGAAGACGAAGGAGTTCCTGGAACAGTACGGGATCGATGGCGCGTACCACGACCAGACCCACCCGTACATGTCCTCTGCGGTGGCGGCGGGCGTGGGGTATGAGCGCGACGGTCGGAGCGGGACGGGCACGCCGATCCTGGGCTATCGGGCGCTGTATCGGCGCGACTACGCGATCATCAAGGGGCTTCCGCGAGAGACCTTCACCCAGGCGCACATGTCGGGGAAGATGATGATCCCCGTCCTGGCCTACGACGACTCGTACCTCGACGGCGAGCACTTCCGGGAGGTGGTGAAGGACAGTTACCTCGACGTGATGACCCTGGACAGCTTCCGGTGCGAGTACATGGGCCGGCAGTGGGGCCTGATGCCCTTCTTCCTGCCGGAGTTCCGCTCGCCGTACATCGAGCAGATCGAGCCGACCCGGGGCATGATGGGCCTGCTGCTCATCCACGATGTGGGCGTCTGGCCGATCTGGTGCAACGCGAAGGTCGTGGACGAGGCCTATCGAGCCATGGATGCCTTCGGCTTCGTGGACTCCGAGTTCCTGCCGTACTTCGACCCGGAGCCTCCGGCGACCACCGACCTGCCCGACGTGTACGCCAGCGCCTACCGACGCAGCGACGACCAGGCGCTCCTCGTGGTCGCCAACCTCGGCCGGGAGGAGCGCACGGGCGCGGTTCGTCTGAACCTGAAGCGCCTCAAGGTGCCCGCGACGGAGGTCTGCAGCTGGCCTGACGAGGAGCCCCTCACGCTCACCGGCGACACGCTGGAGCTGACCGTTCCGGGGCTGGGGTACCAGCTGGTGAGGGTGGGGAGTTAGTGGTCCGTCGGCCAAGGCGGGAGTTGGTGCCTGTCCCCAGCCCGCCTTCGGGCCGGATACTCCGCCTGCAGGCGACAGCAGGCTCGTATGCGGCCCCTCCAAGGGACTCACGTTGGCGCCGATGAGGGGCTGGGGTACCGGCTGGTGAGAGTGGGGACCTAGTGGTCCGTCGGCCAAGGCGGGAGTTGGTGCCTGTCCCCAGCCCGCCTTCGGGCCGGATACTTCGCCTGCAGGCGACAGCAGGCTCGTATGCGGCCCCTCCAAGGGACTCACGTTGGCGCCGATGAGGGGCTGGGGTGAGGGTTCGGTTGGTCGGGCTTCTGAGACCGCCTCTAGCGCGCCGTCCTACGACGGTGACGGATGGCCTGCGGAAGGGGCCGTCGACCGATCCAGACGATCACGAGTGACACCGCACTAGGCGGCTCTGCGGGCCGAGGCACCAGCCGCTGGTCGCGGCCTTGACGAGGTGAACCATGGTCTGGGCTTTGGCGGCGACGCTTCTGGGCTCGGCAGTTACGGCGACGTGCGCGCAGGATGCGGCGCCGATCACCGACTTCGACTCGGTCTCCGCCTGGAGGGGCTTCGAGCGATCCGACGCGCAGGCCCGGTCTGGGGGCACATCGGCGCGCTGGTCGGCGATGGACAAGACGTCGAGCGTCAGCTGTGCCGACATCCCGCATGACTGGACGGGGTACTCGCACTTCACGTTCTGGGTGTACTCGGAGAGGCCGGTTCGCGGCCGGTTCGTGGTGCTGCTGAACTCGGAGAACCCCGCGACCGAGGGGCCGGACTACTGGCTGGTGTCCGTCGACCTGAGCAAGCCCGGCTGGCGGCGGTACGGTCTCGCCATCGAGCGCACCGAGGGCGCGAGGACGCCGCGCGGCTGGGACCAGATCGATTCGATCACCTTCACGGCGGCGGGCTGGGGGAACACACCGAATCCGGAGGCGGTGGTCTACATTGACGATCTCGAACTGACGAATGAGTTCAGGGGCCCGGGGCCGTTGCTGGGGGATGCCGAGCTCCTCGGGATGCTGCGCGAGGACATCCCGGAGTTGCAGCCGACCCGGGACGCGGCCGCCGCGGGCGACTACACCAAGGCGAAGACGGAGTTCCTGGCCTACATGCGCGCGCGGGAGAAGCCGGTGTGGCGGTTTGACTGGCGGGACCGAGAGAAGTCCCGCCAGGACGGCTACGACACGAGGAACGCCGACCGCGCGCTGGCGCATGTCCACAGCTCCTTCGGGCGGGAGACGAACCTGGGGCCCGACCTCGACTGGAAGGCCAACGGGTTCGACCCGCAGGAGCCCGACTACACGCCGGAGTGGACGTACAACCTGAACCGCTTCCCCTGGTGGAGCGCGCTCGGGCAGGCGTACTGGGGCACTGGGGACGAGAGGTACGCGCAGGAGTGGGTCGCGCAGATGCTGGACTGGACGGCGAAGGAGCTGGCGCCGGTGCTGGGGTCGCCGAACACCGGGCCAACGTGGCGGACCATCGAGCAGGGCATCCGGACCGCGGGCACGTGGATGGACGCGTACCACTACTTCCTCGGCTCGTCCTCGCTGACGCCGGAGGCGCACTGCACCTTCGTGAAGTCCTTCGTGGAGCACGCTCAGCAGCTGCGGCGGATGACGGTGGATTTCCCCGAGCACGGCGGCAACTGGGTCACGATGGAGTGCAACGGGCTGGCGCACATCGGGGTGATGTTCCCCGAGTTCCGGGACGCGGCGGACTGGCGCAACGTCGCCTACGGGCGGCTGGCGATGGAGCTGGAGCGGCAGGTGTACCCCGACGGGGTCCAGATGGAGCTGACCACGGGCTATCATCAGGTTGCACGGGGGAACTTCAAGGCGGCGCTCGATCCGCTGCTGCGCAACGGCCTGCCGCCACCCGAGGGGTACCTGGAGAAGCTGGAGCCGATGTACCGGTACAACCTCGGCGCGATGATGCCGACCGGCCACCTCCCACCGCTGAACGATTCGGGGCTGACCGGCGTCCGCGGCACGCTGAAGGAAGCCTACGACCTGTACGGCGACGAGCAGTATCTCTGGGGCTCCTCGCTGGGCGAGCAGGGCGCGCCGGTCGACTTCACCTCCTGCGCCTTCCCGTGGGCCGGGCAGTCCGTGATGCGGAGCGGGTGGGGCCCCGATGACCTCTACCTGATGTTCGAGGCCGGCCCGTACGGCACCGGGCATCAGCACGAGGACAAGCTGAGCCTGTTCCTCTACGGTTACGGACGCATTCTGCTGACGGAGGGCGGGAACTACACCTACGATCGGTCGAAGTGGCGGCGGTACGCGCTCAGCACCGAGTCGCACAACACGATCATGGTTGACGGCCAACCGCAGCACCGGGGCGGGCTGGCCGAGACATACCAGGGCGCCGAGCCACTGACCGGCAACTGGGCGACGACCGAGCACTTCGACTGGGCGACGGGCTCGTATACGGAAGGCTACGGGCCCCAGCGGGACCGCAGCGTGACCCATGAGCGCACCGTCATCTTCGTGAAGCCGGACTACTTCGTGGTCCTCGACCGACTGCTGGGGACAGGCGAACACAGCTACGAGAGCCTGTTCCATCTGGCGGCCGAGGAGGCGGTCATCGACGAGGCGACCCTGGTTGCACGCACCACTCAGCCGGACGCGGCGAATGTGGCGCTGGTGCCGGTCGACACCGACGGCTTGACGGTCACCATCGTGAAGGGGCAGGAGGACCCGGTGCAGGGCTGGGCACCGATGTATGAGCGCAAGCCCTCGCCGACGCCGATCTACGGGAGGCGCGGGCCCTGTCCGCAGCTCTTCGTGACGCTGCTCGTGCCTTACGGCGCGGGGGAGGCGCCCGAGGTCCGCGCCGAACTGCTCGATGTCGGCCGCCCGAAGCACGAGGCGCTCGGCCTTCGGGTCACGCGCGGGGAGGCCTCCGACACGCTGCTGTACGCCTTCGACGGGCCCGGCGAGCTCGCCGCCGGAGGCGTGCGCGCCCGGGCGCGGCTCGCGCTGGTCCGCACTCGCCCCGGGCGGGAGCCGTCCGCGGCGACGATGGCAGGAGAGCTCGTCGAGGGTAGCGGATAGGAGTACCCCACGGCCCTCCGAATGCTCGACACGAGGCCTCGTGCAGAGCA
>VGFB01000355.1 GCA_016869015.1 Armatimonadota bacterium | reverse complement strand
AGGCCTTCTCCGCGGCGCCGTCTACGTAGTACGTCGCCGCCGGCAGGGACGCGCTCAGGCCGGCGAGTACGGCCGCCATGACTAACGCTCTCATGCGGACGCCCTCCCTCGTTTATCGCGCACGATCGGGATCTCCTGTCGGCCGTTGCCTGAGCCTGCCGCCATCCGGCCCGTCCTGTCATGCGTTCCCGTTCCGCAGCTCCATCACCGTCACCGAGTACGCGGGGAACGTGTGCTCGAAGGCCTGCGCCACCGTCGGCAGCGCCGACTCCACCGGCGCGATGCGGCCCGGCGCCTCGAGGGTGTTGCGCTCGTCGAGACCCGCCTGAACCACCCACTGCCTCCCGCTCTTCGGCGTGAAGCTCCCGCCCAGATCGAGGATGCACTTCGCCGGCTCGGGGTTTGGGTTGACGACCTTCAGCACGAGCGTCTTCCCGTCCTCGCTGAGGGTCGCGTTCACGTTGAGGCCGCCGAGGCTCTCGCAGGCGACGAGCGTCGGCTGGAAGTGCTGCTGGAAGAGCCGCATCACCACGTAGTTCGGGGCCGGGAACCAGCCCGCGTGGTCGTGGTTGATGAACGCGTTATCCCAGGCCGTCGCGTCCACGCGCCGCAGGAAGAGCGCCGGACTCGCCATCTGCACGGCGTCGCAGCGCTCCATCACGTTCAGCAGGCCGCCCGCGAACAGCCCGGTCCGCCAGTCGGTGCTCTGCGCGTTCCACTCCGTCACGGCCAGCTTGGCGTCGGGGTTCGGACTGTCCGCGATCAGCTTCTCGTACCGCTTCCAGACGGCCTCATGCGCGAGCGGCCCGGCCCCGAAGCGGTTCGGATCGTCGTAGAGGTGGTAACTGATGAGGTCGGTCTCCCGGCCCAGAACCTCCAGCAACCGCGCATCCTCGTTCTCCCAGAACGTGCAGGCGTAGAGGGTCACGTTGGGCCAACGCTCACGGATCGCCTTCGCGAAGCGCAAGGCGCGCTCGGCGTAGGCCTCGACGCCCATGCCCCACGTCTCGTTGTCCAGCTCCCAGTGCGTTACCTTGTACGGCTCGGGGTGACCGTTGGCCGCGCGGAGCCTGCCCATCGGCGTGGCGACGTCACCGTTGCAGTACTCGATCCACTCCAGGGCCTCGGTGAAGTACTCGTCCACCTTGCTCGGTGAGTCCCAGCTTCCGAGGTTCAGCACGATGAGCGGCTCCGCATCGACCTCCCGGCAGAAGCGGATGAACTCATCGGTGCCGAAGCCGCCCGAGTCCCACTCGCCCCACGGTCCGTTGTAGAAGGGCTTGCGCTCGCGCTGAGCGCCGAGCGTGTTCTTCCAGCGGAAGATCGATGCGAAGCACCCGCCCGGCCAGCGGATGATCGGCGGCTTCAGCCCGCGCACCGCCTCCAGCAGGTCCGCGCGGCAGCCCGTCTTCCGCGAATCGTCCCGCATGAGGGAGACCATGTCGATCAACAGCTCCCCCTCGCCTCGCGCGGTCAGCGAGAGCGTGGCGTTGGGGTCCGATTCCTGCGGGGCGAGGACGAACTTGCACTCGGTCCACTCACCCTTCGCGGCCGGCAGCCTGGCGGCGGCGAGCGTCCCGCCCCCCTGCCCCAGCAGCGCCGCGCGCACCTCGGCCCGTCCGCCCGCGGCACGGAGCCACGCCACGCCGTGGTACGTGTGCCCGGCAACCGCGTTGATGGGCGCCTGACTGAGGCCCGCCGACTGCTTCGACAGCTCGATCCGGGCCACGATGCCGGTGTTTGGGGAGGAGTCATCCGGCACGAAGGTCACCGCGTCGGCGGCCGGCTCGATGGTCTGCCAGACCTCGACCTTCTGATCGGCCTCCAGCCCCTCGGCGAAGTCGACCGGCAATGCCCTCCCGCTCAGGTCGGTCACCCGGAACTCGCGGAACTCCGCGCTCGTAACCCACGTGCCGACACCCACGCCGCCCTGCGCGTGGGTTGCGTCGCGGACATCCAGCAGCCTCTCGTCGTCGAGCCAGCCCTGCAGGCGGTCACCCTCTACGCGGACGCGGATGTCATACCAGCGGTCTTGCTCGATGCGCCCGTCCACAGTCGTGCCGCCGATGATGCCGCGCCCGTCGTTGACCTCGACCTCCAGCGCGTGGCGCTGATTGCCCCACCCGCCGAGGTTCCACCAGTAGAAGTCCTGCTCCGAGGCGCAGCGGAACAGGATCAGGAAGCCCTCGCCTCCGCCCGTCTTGCGCGCTCTCAGGGCGAACTCGTAGTCCGTCCAGTCGGTCTCGCCTGCGAAGGTCTTGGTGTCGCTGCCCATCCCGGACTGCACGAGCGTCCCACCCTCCATGTGGAACCCGTGCGGCCCAACGAAGGCCCGGTTCGCCAACAGCTCGCCGAAGAGCCCGCCCTCCACCGAGTGGTAGATGTGCTCCAGGAAGTGGCCGTAGACGTGCGGGTGGATCGCCTTGAGCTTCCGGCGCGCGTCAACGGTCAGCCTGGCGTTCACGTCCTCGGGCAGCCCGGCCAGGGGCGAACTGATCGAGAGGTCGGAGAACACGAGCTTCAGCTCCTTTCCGCGCGGCACGGCGCCGCCGGCCCACGTCTCTCCGCCGTCGATCCAGAACCGCACGCTCAACGGCTGGTCGGCGGTGTCCCATGCGAACCCGCCGAACGCGCCCATCGCGCCGGCGCTGATCGCGACCTCATGGGCGCCCGCGGTGCGAAGCTGCTCGATGTGGAAGAGCCTCGGACCGAGGCCCTCCGTCGCCAGCTGCACCTCGAGCGCCGTCGGCTCGTTGCAGCTGACGCGGAAGCGCAGCACGTGGCTGGGGCCGATGCGTATCGGCAGCGTCCGCTCCACGAAGTACAGGCCCGGCTGCATGGGCGGGAGCGTCCACTCGACTGCCCCGTCGGCGGTCCGAACGGTGGAGGCGGTCGAGTTGGTCCTCCACGCCGCCGGGTCGGCGAAGTTCTCGGTGAACGAGTCCCGCTCCCCCGCCGCACAACCCATCGCGGCCGTGAGCAGTAGCACATACATGCGGGAGCCTCCTGACTGAGGTCAATCCTGTTTCCCGGCGAGGAGCCGCCGGCCCTCCCGTTGAACCTCCTTTCGCCGCGCTCGCGCGTTCCCGGAGGCACCCGTCAATGCAGACGCTTGTGCTCTCGCTGCTGCCCCTCACTGTGTCCTGGAGCCAGCCGCAGGTCTTCTGGGCGTCGGACCCGGTCGGGCCGGACGAGACGGTCCTGGTGTGCGGAGACGGCTTCGGGGAGGCGCCGGAGATCGAGCTCGCCCGTGTGAGGGGCGCGGAGCTTGGGGTCGCCTGGCCGAACGGAGCGGTGGAGGTGGAGGCGCTGCAACCGAGCGATCAGTCGGTGAAGTTCGTGGTTCCCCCAGACTGGAAGCTCGCCCCCTACGTCTTCCGGATCGCCGGTCCCGGCGGGGTCTCGGAGCCCGTCGCGCTCAACCGCCCAACGGTCTACTGGGTCCAGGGGGATGCGGGAAGCGGCGCCTCGCCGGGTGGCTGGTTGCGGGTGTTTGGCCGATGCCTCTCGCTGGGGCCGGGCGCCGAGGTCGTTCTGACGCCGATCGAGGGCGGCGCCAGGCCCGTTCGCCTGCCGGCGAAGCCCGCGACGCTCTGGGCGCTGACCGTCGAGCTGCCACAGGACCTCGCGCCCGGGGAGTACCGGCTGACCATCGTCCAGAGGGGCGGAGCGCTGGGCGAGGGGCCCCGGCCCGTCGTCATCGCGCCCCGGGAAGCGTGGTCGGAACGCGTGCTCAACGTGCGGGATCTCGGCGCAGCCGGCGACGGAGGCATGGCGGATGGCGCAGTCATCCGCGAGGCCCTGGAGCAGGTCGAGGCCGCGGGCGGCGGAGTTGTCCTCCTCCCGCGCGGGCGCTACCGCATCGACGGCACACTGAGGCTGCCGGTGAACGTCGTCCTGCGGGGCGAATCGCGCGAGTTGACCAGCCTCTTCTGGCCTGACACCGAGGAGCCGCATGCGCTCATCGAGGGGACCCATCACTTCGGCCTCGAGGACCTCACGATCCACGCCAGCAACTACACCCACTGCATCGCCGCCGAGGTCGGTAAGCCCGAGAGCGGCCACACCTTCCTGCGCCGGGTCCGGGTGCGTGCGAACCTGTATCGGGGCCATCTGGACCCGAAGGAGGTCGACGCGCGCTTCCGGGCGTCGCTGCGGCTCTCGACGGGCGGAGGAGACATCGTGCAGTTCGGCGGCGAGAACGTCGAGGTCATAGACTGCGACCTGTACGGTTCGGGGCGATCGATCTCCCTTCTGCGGGCGCGGGGCAGCCGCATCACAGGCAACACGCTCTATCACGGTCGCTGGGGCTGGTACTGCTTCGACGGGTCGGATGGGCTGGTCTTCGAGAACAACCGTCTCATCGGGGCGGACCTGATGAGCACCGGCGGCAGCCTGAACTGCTACACCAGCGCCGCCTCCGAGAACGTCTACTACGCCGACAACCATCTCGAGAAGGCGCACGGGTGGGACCGGGAGGCGATGACGACGGACGCCGGCTACGGCGCGTACTTCGGCACGGCGGCGCAGGTCGGCGCCGACAGCCTCGTTCTCGCCGAGGAGCCGACGTGGTCCAACAAGCCGGACTGGACGGGCGGCGGCGTGTTCGTGCTGGGCGGCAAGGGCATGGGGCAGGTCCGGCGGATCGCGCAGTACGACGGCCGCACGGTGACCCTCGACCGCCCGTGGGACGTGCGCCCCAACACGAACTCGCCGATCACCATCACGATGTACCAGGGCCGGTACCTGTTCATCGACAACGACTTCGAGGACGTCGGCATCGCGCTGCAGTACTACGGCACCTCGGTCGATCACGTCGCCGCCGGGAACCGCTGCACGCGCGGAGGCGGCTTCTACAACTCCGGCCGCTGGTATGGCCACTTCCAGCCGAGCTGGTACTGTCAGTTCCTGGGCAACGAGATCCTCGAAGGCAACTGCTACCGCTTCGGGCCGAACAACGCCACCGACGCCGGGGTCTCATACCTGGGCACCTGGGGCCTGCAGGCCCAGGGCGGCACGGCGCCTCTCGCGCTCTGCTCCGTGCACCGACGCAACCGCCTGCACAACAACGCCGAGCTGCAGTTCGTCGGCGTGAATCCCGAGCACCCCGGCCTCCGGGACCTCGTCGCCGAGCACAACACGGTCGAGAACGCGCCGCGCGCCGGGTACATCGACTCCGGCTGCGTCGGGGTGCTGCTGCGGGAGAACACGTTTCGGAACGTGGGGCAGGAGATCGTCACGGACCAGCAGATCCGCGAGGCCCTG
>VGFB01000354.1 GCA_016869015.1 Armatimonadota bacterium | reverse complement strand
GCAACAGGGCCGGAGCCGGATGGGGCAATACGCCCAAGCACGGCCGTGGCAGAGGCGGCGGCGAAAAGGGCCACCACGACTCTTGGCGGCTGCATTCCTGGTGACCCCCGATGTCGGCCACAGTGTACGTGGCGGCGCCTGGTGCTAACGGCTCAGATGGGTGTCCGGGGTTGGCGCGGGTGGCTCAAGAGACGTGTCGAGCGCTTGGCGTGCCGCCTCTCCCACGCCGTCGTTGCGGGCGGCAAGGGCCTGGATCAGCTTCTCAGCCCTCGGTGTCCCGACACGACGGATGGCCACGCAGGCCGCCCTGCTGGGCGCCATTGCCATATGCTCCAGATACGGTAGCGCAACGTCGTGGCGGACGGACATGAGTGCGTGTCCCGTCGCCTGGTAGAGCGGCCCACCACGCAGCTCCCGCATGGTGTCGAACAGCTCCTGACACCGGGCCTCCAGGCGTTGCGGATCCAGCGGCACCACGGTCATGGAGGCCTCGGCCTGTGCCACCGTTACACTCGTGCGCTCGGCGACGACGACGGTCTGCTGCTTGCCGTCAGGCCCGGGTCGCTGTTCCCGCCGGGTCTCTGTGGGCCCAGGCTCCAGTTGCTCGGCACGGACAAGGTATGTGCCCGGCTTGTCGAAGCGGAACCATGGGTCCAGGCTGAAGTAGGCCAACCGGACGGCGCCGGGCTCAAGGGACTCGAGCCCGGTCAGACCCAAGAAGTCCGCCGCCGGTGGTCGACCCACCAGCGCACCTTCTGCGTCGTACACCCCGAAGTAGGTGTGGCGGGAGCCGACCGGGACGCGAACGGGCGCGCCAGTGATGTTGTGGACCTCTACCTGCGCGAGTACGGGTTCCCCTGCGCTGATGGGCCCGGCCGGAGAGAGCTGCAGCTTCAGCTCCAGTTGCCCCGGCCCGAGCCCTGAACCATGGTGGCGTGCTTGGGCTCGACCCCGTTGATAGGCCAGTGGCGCGCAGGCGACCGCAAGCACTCCTAGCGCTGCCCAACCAGCTGCGCGCGTCCGGGCCCAGCTCTCACTGCGCTTGGTCCCATGCCGGCGCTCACTTGCCATCTCGCACCCTCTTGTTCAGGTGCTGGCACTCCATGCGCACCCTCGCACACGTGGTGGCCCCTAGGGGTTGTAGGGCAGACCCTTCGTATGCACGATCCCCCAGGAAGTGAACCTGTACCTCCAGCCCCCCACGTTCTCCACGTACATCCACTGGTCGTGTTCCCGAATGAGCTCCCACGGGTGAGAGTCGTTCTCGTAGTCGGCTGCCTGCCAGTTGTACTGGGAGATTGGCAGGGAGTCCTTGTACTTGACGCACTGCTGGATCTTCTGGTGGTCCTTGCAGGCAGACGCCCAGTAAGGAGTGTAATACTGATCTGGAGCTCCGAGGAAGTCCTCGGCCTGGCCTGACGTTGCCGGCAGTCCGAGGATGATCGGGTTGTCCTGGGTCATTTGGAAGCAGTTGGTGTAGGACGGCGGGTCTCCCACTGGGTGCCGGCAGTCGTGAGGGTTGTCCGTCCCATCCCACGTGACGTACTCCCGAATCCAGACATCATCGAGGTCGGCGGGGTCGCCGCACGTGCATGTGGAACTCCACACGTAGTATGCCGTAACATCGCCATCTGTTGGCGTATCGACGTCGTAGGAGCCCAGAGCCACATTGAAGTCCCAGTCCGTAACCTTGGGTGGCGTCAAGCTGAAGTAGGCGAGGCAATACTGCACTTGGTCATCACCGGTCGCTGCGCCGGTGCCGGACGTGTCGTTGACGCCTACCTTCACCCGGTAACTGCGTGGCGCGTACGCATGGTTGCTGTCCCACGAGACCCCCGCGCAACTGTTGGTTGTGCCCCACACATCCTCCCAGTCATTCTTGTCCCACTGGACCTTCCAGTAGCATTCGAATTCGTCTTCGGCGATGTCCTCCATCTCGCGATCCTGGTTACAGCAGTGGTCCACATCGGTGGGCTGGCTCTTGGCGAAACTGATCGGGCTGTCGCATCCACCCTCGTAGAATGGGCTGGACCCCTGACAAGCCACCGAACCAGGCTGGATCGGCGTGGCCGCGCACCCGCCGTGTTCCGCTTTGGTCCCCGGGATGCAGGTACCCGGTTCCATGGCGCACGCAACACCAGCCCAGAGACCGAGCGAAGCGATGGCTCCCACGACTGCACTCACAACCGTGTATCTGCACATTGGTTCATTGCCTCCTGTCGTGACCGCCGTTCTGGACGCTCGCATGAGTCCCGAGTACCCATGGCTCACAAGCAGCACTGGGCTGTCGCTGCCTTGCGCGGCGCAATGCACGTGAGACCCAGTAGTCCAACACCCGCCACCTTCGCGAGCTTCGCCAGCATGTCCCTCCGCGTCACCCGATCGTCCTCCTTCATCCATCTCACCCCCCTTCTGGATGGCGCTCAGTGCGCCAGCTTCGCGCGGTACGTCTCGTAGGCGAACTCCGGCGATCGCTCCGGTGTGTGGCACTCGCGACACGACTCCTCGCTGACCGCCTTCTCGACCATCTCCGCCCGTCCGGTCAGGCCATGCAGGAGTGCATCTCCATGACAGCTCGCGCACTCTAGGCCCTCGGACTTCGTGGTTCCCGCAGGCAGAGCATTCGTCCGCCGGTGGCAGTCCGCACCGTGGGCGGAAGCCTGACCGGCGCCACCACGATCACCCCGGGCTGCTCCTTCCTGATCTCCTTCACCACGGTTCCCAGGCGGGCCAGACCGGCCGCCAAGCGGGAAGCCCCTCACCCGCACGACGACATGTACTCGGTGAGGTCACCGAGACAGGCAATCACAAGCGGCCTGTCCGGGGTGGACGGCTCGGCGATGGATGGATCTCTACCGGGAGACCAGACGGGAGCAGCAAGCAGGATCAGGCCGGCGAAGCAGGCCCGCAAAGCGAGGGAAATGCCTGACGACTGAGAACGCCGGCCCATGAATGATCCCGCTCCAGTCGTCGAATATCGACGAACGCCTCGCGGAGTGGAAGCAGATCTTCAATAGGGCTGACTAGCAGTCTATCGTGACCATTATGCGGAGAACAGCATCAGCTCGTCAAGGTGTTTCGCGTCAGAGACACGACGGGCGGAGGTCATGGAGCGTCTGGCGCCGGCCCCCTCGGTTGCGCGGCCAGGAACTCCTTGGCGGCCTGCAGGCCGGCCTCGTCGTTGACCTCGATCATCCAGTAATCCGGCGCGCGCCCCTGGGCTAGGACGATCTCCTGCTGCCGCTGCAGGGCCGTGTCCCCCTGCTTGCTCGGCGCCCGCAGCATCACCCCGATCTCGATCTCCTTCCCCGTCTTGGCGATGATCCCCAGGGCGCTCGCATAGTCCCGATCCTCCGACCCCTCCTCCCACGCGCCTTCCAGCAACACCCCGTCGATGATATCGTCGAGGATCCACGTGAGCCAGTCCTCGGCCGCGCGACCCCGCCCAACCTGTGAGCCACGGTACGCGCCAGCTAGCACCACCGCGACGAGGCCGCGGCGCAATGGCGGCTGGCGGAACCTCGCGGCGACGTCGCCCATCAGTACCGTAAGGCCCCCAAACCGCCAGCGGAGCCAACTCTCGAGGTCCGTCTTGGCGCGGCCCTCGGATGGCAGTCGCGGCAGATCGAGGGGGTCGATGCCTGCCTCCCTGATGTAGGTAGCCCTCGCGGCCTCGCTGTATCCGAGCATCTCCTCCGGGCTCAGCCGACACCTGACATACAGCTTCGCGCCCTCAGTCAGAGAAGCCGCGACGGACGAGCCAAGTGCAGCGAGTGCCTTCCGTACGTCCGGGTGCCACGGTGATGCGTAGCAGCCGAGACCGACTTCGTCTCCGCGCCTTCCTGCGCGGTCCAGTTCAGCCAGCTCTGGCCGTTCCGCCAAGATCGCCCCTGGGGCGGCACTCGACCATTGCCACCATAGCAGGTCCAGGAACCGATCTCCCCCGTCGAGGCCCTGGGGGCCGTGGGTGGCTGCGTGCTCAATGGCCGCGCATTCGACGCCCGGCGTGAGCTTCAGTGGGGTATCGGTACCCTCTGAAGGCGAACCGCTCTGCGCGGAGAAGTCAACGACGACTCGCGTCACTCCGGGCGCCCGATCTGCAGGAACGCGCGCAAGACACCCAGATGCCCCGGCAAACGGGTGCAGGAGGATCGCGTGCTCAGGCACCCGGGGGCCCTGCGAGCGAGAGGTGTCAACGCATACAAGCAGGGCGGCCGCCACCGCGACGTAGTGGGGCACTTACGCTCTCCTTTGCGGTCGGACCGCGCCGCCCCGGGAAGGGTGCGGATCGCCCTACCGGACACCCAGCGACAGCGTGTGTGCACCCACCGGCCACTGCCGCTCGACGGTCTCACCCTTGGGGCCTGGGTCCTGGAGTGTCAGCACCTCCGAAGCCGCGAGCCTCACCGTGAAAAACAGCCAAGGACGCAACTGCACGAAGACGTCAGAGGACAGGTCAACTGGTCGGCTGGCGTGGGCCTCCACAAAGCGCCGCTGTGTCTCGGACAGGTCACTGGCGCGGAAGCGGCGCATGGCCAGGAAGTCCTCGGAGGCGAACGGCACATCCACCACGGTACGAAGGCCGGTTGCGTCCGCTCCGAGGGTCGTCCGCCCCACGCGGGCCAACTCACCATCGGCCTCGGTGAGACGCCGGATGAGCGTGGCCTTGTTCGCTCCCAACCCGGCATGGAGGGTCCCTTGCACGAACCTGAACTCCGTGCCTGCGGCTGTCTCAACAAGCTCTGCCAGCGCCCCTACGCGCATCTGCCCATCGGTGATCAGGACAACTTCGTCCTTCAGCCGAGGGTCAATGGTGCTGTGCAGCCCGCAATGGTCAGCGATGGTCCTGGTGATCGCCTCCACCGAGACTGGCGAGGCGACCGGCACGAGGTCCGACGCCCGCGATCCGATCCAGGGATAGTGAGTGCCGCTTCCGGGGCCTGCCCATGCCACGATGGCGCCCACAGCGACGCCGGCGATGGCCCCCCAACGAAGGAGGGTTCGTGCTGCCTCAAGGTGTCGGCCGAACACTCGGTTCACCCCCGGTCTCTCCGCCGGCAGTGGGCCGCAACCGGTCGCGCACTGCAGCGATCGCTCTCGTGTCCAGATCCGCATACACGAAAGCCCCATCGCCCTCCACGGTGATGGTAGGCGCCAGCAGGAGATGGAGGCGGGATCCTGCACGCACTTGCAGCGGCGGGCCTTCAGCGGGCCTCCCGCTCTCCGCGACCACCAGTCGCTCTGCAGCCGTGCACTGCGCTGCCGCCCAGAGCGCGACTTCCTC
>VGFB01000353.1 GCA_016869015.1 Armatimonadota bacterium | reverse complement strand
ATCTGGCCCGCGCCGCAGAGCGAGTGGGGCGGCCCGGGCGATCCGGTCGGCTCCGCGCTGGACGGGGGCAAGTGGACGGGCGCGATCGTGCAGGCCAGTGGGCAGGTCGGCGAGATAGAGCTCACCAGTCCCCCGGACCCGGACGTGACCGGCCTGCAGATCACCCGGCGCATCCGACTCTTCGCCGGGGGGACGCGGGTCGAGGTCGCGGAGACGCTCAGCAACGTGTCGGATCGCGACATCCGCTGGAGCGTGTGGGACGTGACTCAGGTCCCGGGCTCCCTGTCCTCGAACTCGCCGGCCGACAAGGAGTCGCGCATCTACTTCCCGCTCAACCCGAGCAGCAAGATGCCGGACGGGTACGTGAAGCTGATCGACGACTCGGCGGGCGACGGGCAGTGGGAGGTCCTGAAGGACGCGGACCTCATGCGCGTCAGCTATCTCGGCCAGACGGGCAAGATCGGCGCGGACTCGACGGCGGGCTGGATCGCCCACGTCGACGAGATCCACAACATGGCGTACATCAAGCGGTTCGAGGTCGCGAAGCTGAAGGACCACCCGGATCAGGGCTCCACGGTCGAGGTGTACACGAGCGGCGACGCCTCCTACATGGAGGTCGAGGTGCTCTCCGAGCTGATCCCCCTGAAGCCCGGTGAAAGCTACACCGTCACGCGCGAGTGGTTCGGCGCCGCCACCCCCGGACCGATCCTGGAGGTCGGCAAGGTCGCGTCGGTGCATCAACCGCTCGTGGTGGCCGCCGCCGACGGGAAGCTCACGCTGACCGGCACGTTCGGGGTCTTCGCCGAGGGGAAGGCCGTGCTCTCAACCGCCGATGAGGAGGGCAAGGCCAGGGATGAGCTGCTCACCTTCCCGGCCTCGCCCGTCGCGCCCCTGGCCCTCAAGGAGCAGCTCGATGCCCCGCAGGGCGCCGAGCTGCTTGTCCTCGACCTGGCCAACGCCAATGGCAGCCCTCTCGGCCGCATCGCGTCGGTCAGACTGCCCGACGAACCGAAGGTCGCCGCCGCCACGGACTGACGCCACGGGAACGGGAACCGGAAGGACGGAAGAGGGGAAGCACGACGACGGCGATGATTGTGGACTCCCATGCGCACGTCTTCCCCGAGCATGTGGTCGATCGGGCGATGGAGGTGCTCAGCGCCCGCAGCGGCGTGCAGCCGGTGGCGCGGCCTACGGCGGACGGTCTGCTGCGGCACATGGACGAGTGCGGCGTTGGGCGCGCCGTGGTCCTGGCCATCGCCACGCGGGCCGAGCAGGTCCGGTCGATCACGCAGTGGTTCTCGAGCCTGCGGGCCGAGGAGCGGTTCATCCCCTTCGCTGCGCTACACCCCCACAGCCGCGACCTCGAGGGCGACATTGGGCGGGTCGTTGACGCGGGCCTGCCGGGGGTGAAGCTGCAGCCCCATTTCCAGGGATTCAGCCTCGACGACCCCGGGCTGCTGCGGATGCTGGAGCTGATCGGGGAACAGCTGACCGTGCTGCTGCACGGGGGACAGGAGATCGCTCCCATCGAGGCAGTGGAGCCAACGCCGGCGAGGCTGCTCGCGCTCCATCGCCGGTTCCCGGAGGTGCGCTTCATCCTCGCCCACCTCGGTGCGTACCAACAGTGGGAGGAGGTGGAAGCGCTGCTGGTGGGCGAGGACGTGTGGCTTGACGCTTCCTACGTGTTCGGGAAGTGCCCCGATGAGCAGGTCAGGCGGATCATCCGCAATCACGGGCCGGCGCGCGTCGTCTGGGGGAGCGACTTCCCGTGGCAGACGCAGCGCGAGGGGTTGGAGGGGATCGGGAGGCTAGGACTGACGGCAGAGGAGAAGGCGGGAGTGCTGGGCGCCAACCTGCTGCAACTCCTGGAGGAGTGATGCTCAGGACCTGGGACGAGTTCTGGGGCGACGTCTTCCTGCGGCAGCTGCCCGAGTTGGCTCCCGACCTCGAGCGCAGGCGGGCCGAGCGAGCCGAGTGGCTCTGGGCGACGCTGGGCTTGTACCCCGGTGCGCGGGTGCTGGACCTGGGGTGCGGAAACGGCATGGTGGGCGTGTGCCTCGCGCGGCGGGGCGCTCACATCACCGGCGTCGATCGCCTCGAGCCGCTGCTTGCCCGCGCCCGGGCCGCTGCCGGCGATCTGTCCGCGATCTTCGAGCGCGCCGATCTGCGGAACGTCTCGTTCCCCGAGGGGTCTTTCGACGCGATCCTGCTGCTTGAGGTCCTGGGTCTGATGAGCCGGGCCGACGACGCGAGCCTCCTGCATCGCGCGGCAGGCTGGCTTGCGGCGGGAGGGCGCATCATGCTGGACTGCCCCCATCCGCCCGGGACCGCCTCGCGGACCGCCGAGTGGGATGTGTCCGACGGCCGCGTGACGTTGCACACAACCTTCGACCGGTCAACGCGTCTCCTCCACCTGGAGCCGACGTTCCACGCGTCGGACGGGACGACTATCGGGCTACACGACCCGTATGACCCCTCCAGGCCGGACCACTCGGGGGTGCTGCGCTACCTCTATCCGGAGGAGGAGCTGAGGGCGATGCTGGAGGCGGCCGGCCTCGCCGGGCGGCGGCTCCCTCACCCCTTCAGCGAGGGCCACTTCGTGCTGCTCGGCGCCGCCTGACCCACTACCTCAACGCAGCGGCTCCAGTTCGGCGATCACCCGACGCGCGAGCTTCTGCATGTCGCCGGAGGGGTCGTTCCCGGCGATCTGCCGGAAGGCGTCGAGGGCCGGGAGGGCGAGGTCTTCGAGGTAGTCCAGCTCGGTGGCGGCGCGGAGACGGACGTACTCGTTTTCGTGGGTTAGCAGGGCGGTGAGGACCGGCAGTCCCTCGGTTGCGCGGCCGATGCGACAGAGGGCCGTGGCGGCGGCGACGCGGACGACTGCGGAGGCGTCCGCCAGGAGCGGCAGCAACTCATTGACGGCAGCCCCGGCCTTCTGCAGGCCGATCCAGAGGGCAGCCCAGTAGCGGACGGAGGGCTCGGGCGCGGAGAGGGCCTCGCGCAGCTGCGGCAGGCGCCCGGCTTCACCCGCCTCGACAACAAAGAACAGACGCTGCTGAAGGTCGCGGTTCTCGGGGGCGCGCAGAATGGCGTGGCGGTTCCCGTAACGCTTCTCCAGCTCGACGACCTCGGCCTCGGGGATCAGCGCCACATCTTCCGTCTCGACCATCCAGTCGCGCAGCATCTGCCGCAGGCGGAGGAGCTCGGGTTCGTGCGCAGGAGAATCCGCGAGGTTGTGGACCTCGTGGGGGTCGGCGTCCGTGTCATAGAGCTCCTCCAGGGGCTTGTGGTCGGCGAGGTACTGGTCAGCCACGGGCGGGAGCTTGCCCTCGGCGTGGAGCCGGCGGAGGTCCTGCATCATCCCCGTGACCTCGCCGTACTCCACGCGCTGGTAGTAGGGCCGAAAGGGCTCGAAGTTGCGGACATACCGGAAGCGGGAATCGCGAACGGACCGGATGGTGTCGTAGCGTTCGTCCATTCGGTCGCGCGCGGCGAAGATGAACTGCCTCGGCGGCGGGAGGTCCGGTCCGAGGAAGGGCTGTCCGTGCATGTGCTCGGGCACAGGGAGGCCGGCGAGGTTCAGGACGGTCGGGCCGAGGTCCAGGAAGCTGATCATCCGCTCCTCGACGGTGTTCGGCTCGGCCTGGCCGGCCGGGCGGAAGCGCTCGGGGAGGTGCGCGATCATCGGCATGCGGCAGCCGGAATCGTAGAGCCAGCGCTTCGCGCGAGGGAAGCCCATCCCGTTGTCGGACCATCAGAAGACGATGGTGTCGTCCGCGAGGCCCTCCTCCTCGAGCTGGGCGAGGAGGTCCCCGGCCCGGTAGTCCATCACGGTGATCAGCTCGTAGTACTGCGCCCAGTCTCGACGGGTCTCCGGCGCGTCGGCGAAGTAGGGCGGCAGCGTGGTGAGGGCGTCGGGATCCTGGCGATCCGCGGGCTTGAGGCGTGCGCTTTTCTCGGCGTACTCCTCACCGCGCGTGCGATACTGGCTCTCGTGAGTGATCTCCAGGTTGAACACGGAGAAGAACGGCTGTCCGGGGGCGCGGTTGCGCCAGTGGCCGGTGCGGCTGCAGTCATCCCAGGCCGAGGGCGGGTGGACGAACTGGTAGTCGGTCTTGGCGTTGTTGGTGCAGTAGTAGCCGGCCTCGCGGAGGTACTCGCTGAAGCACTTGACGAAGGGCGGGAGCTGGGCCCGACATCGCATGTAGCCGGTGCCCAGAGCGCTGGGGTACATGCCCGTGATGATCCCCGAGCGGCTGGGCGCGCAGACGCCCGCGACCGTGTAGGCGTTCGTGTAACGCACCCCCCGGCTCGCGAGGGCGTCCAGAACGGGCGTCCTCGCGTGGGGATCGCCGTAGCAGCCCAGCTGCGGGCTGATGTCCTCACAGGAGATCCACAGGATGTTCGGTCGCATCACGTCCTCCGGTCGCGTCGGTCGGTCGGCCCTCAGTGCGGCCGCAGCAAGGCCGGCTCCGACCGTCCTCAGCGCATCGCGCCTGGTGATCGCCATGCCGGCCTCCGTCGAGGCTTCTTCCCTGCCGGCCGCCGCGTGACCTACGCAGGTCGCAGACGTACCGTTGCCCAAGAACCCCGCCCATCACACCTAAGGAGTCGAGCATGTCCGGCGATGACAAGCAGTTCATGGAGCAGATCGTCTGCGAGGGTGACATCGGATACCTCGCGTTCACGAGCGATGAGCCGTACGTCATCCCCCTCAACTACGCGTACTGCAACGGGCGCATACTCTTCCACTGCGCCCTGGAAGGGAGGAAGCTCGACCTCATCCGCGCCCACCCGACCGTCTGCATGGCCGTCGCTCGACAGGAGGGGCACCCGACCCCCCACGCCGGGGATGCCTGCGACAACCCCTTCGAGAGCGTCCTGTGCTGGGGGACGGCGCGAGTCATCGACGACCTCGACGAGCGGCAGACGATTCTGAATGAGTTCCAGGTCCGCTACGACACCCCCGACCACAAGCGCGAACCGATCTCCCGCGAGCGGACGGAGAAGTGCGGCGCGGTGGAGATCGTGGTCACGCGCATGACGGGCCGGAAGGTCGGCGGCAAGGCGAAGGTGAGGTGGGAGTGGGAGGAGGAGTGACGGGCCGCTCGCCGACAGGATCCCGGCTCGGCGGGGCCGCGTGGGGTCACCGGCCCGCGAGGCTGAGCCGCAGGACCGCGTGGCCCTGCACCGGGCAGCCAAGCTTCGCGGTCTGTCCCCCGTCGATGGGAGCCGAGGGGGCCGTCTCCCCGGTTGCGGCGTCGGTCCACTCGACGGCGAACTGACCGGG
>VGFB01000352.1 GCA_016869015.1 Armatimonadota bacterium | reverse complement strand
CTTCTACCGCCTCCTTCAACAGGCCGTCGCCGTCGATCCTGTCCCGCTCAACCAGCTCCTCGGCGGGAATGCCACGCCTGAGCCGCCCAAGGAGCCTCAACCTGAGTCAAGCAGATAGCCCAGAAGTCTAAAGACGCGACCCCGGATGTTGGAGGTCCACATGAGGCTCTCACGGCGTCGTTTCATCGCGGGAGTGGGGGCGGGTGTTGTGGCAGCAGGAGGGCGGGTGGGCCCGGCCCTCGCGCAGACGCCGCAGGCGGTGGAGGCCGAGAACCCCTACCATGCCTTCACGTGGAGCGAAATCCCGCCGGACTGCACGCGGCTGACGCACATGGTGTGGTTCCGGAAGGACAGCGCCCCGGCGGAGATCGCGAGGGAGTCGCTGACCCGGCCGCCAGGAAAGCGGGCGCTCTTCACGTGGGACCTGCACCGGGAGTTGCTGCGGAACCCCGAGGACGTGTGCCGGACTGCCGCCGGCGAGCCGACGGCCTTCCAGGGCGTGTGGCCGGAGCACGGGATCGAGGCCATCGGGACGCTCTTCGACGACTTCCTCGGGCGGTTCAAAGCCGCGGGGGGCGATGCGGACTGGCTGATCATCGACTTCGAGGAGGGCTTCAGCAACTGGGCCCTCGGCGGGGCCGACAAGGCCGACCACTGGCTGGCGATCCAGAACGACCCGCGCTTCCCGGCGCTGGCTGAGAAGCTCGGGTTCTCAGACATCATGCTGGTCGGCGACTGGTGGGGCAAGCGGGAGTACCTGAAGTGGAATGCCGTGATGGCCGGGGTGGTGAACGACGCCATCCACCGCGCGCTATTCGAGCCGGCGAGGAGGCACTTCCCGAACTTGCGCTGCTCGAACTACGGCGCGGACGCGACCAACGAGGCGAACGCCGTGCCCGACCTGAACGGTCACCGACAGTGGAGCGAGGGCCGGCCGCCCGGCACGCACCAGGCGCCGTCGTTCTACACCTGGATCGGGCAACTGGCGAACATCAACCTCGACGGGAAGCAGCCGTTCACGGCGACGCCCTTCAACGGCCTGTTGTTGTCGGTCAATGGCATGCGGGCGATGCGGCGCTCCTCGGACATGCCGCTGCAACCGTGGGTCGCCTGGGCGCGGTATGCGGGCGACGGCCCGGGCTTGCCTCCCGCGACTTGCGGCGGCACGCCCTACTACCACGAGCTGGTGTACCACCTGGCGCTGAGCGGCGTGGATGGGTTCCTGTTCTGGAACCCTCATCCGTGGCGGCAGGATCAGGACCCGTTGAGCATGTCGACGGCCGATGACGAGCGGCTGCTGGATCAGCTGCTCGGCGACTTGCACCAACGACTCGGGGGGGCGAGGGCTGAACCTCTGGCGCCCACGGCGCTGCTGTGGGATGCGCCCCTGATCGCGACCGGCGTGCGCGTCGGGGAGGAGGTTCTGTGGCGGATCACGTTTCGCCCCGAGGCAGAGCCGCTCACGGCGCAGGTGGGGGATCAGGCGATCACGCTGGTGCCGGATGAGGGCAGCGTGGGAGCCTGGTTGCGGCATGGCGCCGGGCAGCGGCTGGTCATCAAGGGCCCGACGGGACCGCTGGAGCTCGGGCAGTGATCTCGTGGGGGCTGTCGGTCAGTTGGGGTTGGGCTCGACGGAGACGCCGAAGGCGGCGAGGAACGTCAGCCCCATCAGGTAGCGCCCCGTGGGGGACATGTGGACCCCGTCGTGGGTCAGCCGCACCGGGTCGGCCGGATCGCCGGCCTCGTGGACCAGCCGGAACACGGCGTGCACGGGGATCAGCAGCAAGTCCTGCTCGTCGGCCAGAGCTTCCAGGCACCCGGCGTACCGCTCAATGAGGGCGTTGGCGGGCTCAGCCGGCAAGCCTGGCTCGTGGGGCTCGAAGGGGGGCGGCGTGCAGAGGGCGACCGCCGCTCCGGCGGTCCGGGCGCCATCGACCATGGCCTGCACCTGTGCCTGGTAGGCGGCGACGGGCACCCCGTGGCGGGCGTCGTTGCCGCCGACGCAGAGAGTGACCCAGGAGGGCCGTTGCGCCAGGGCATCGCGCTCGAGCCGCGCGACGAGGTCGGCGGCGGTGTGCCCGGGGCGGCCGGCGTTCACCACCTCAACGCCCGGGATCGAGCGGGCAAGGACCTGCTGCGCCAGCGTCACATAGCCGTGGGGATCGACGGTGATGCTGTCGCCCAGGCAGACAACCCGATCGCCGGGTTTGAGTCGCAAGCGCTCCATCCGACGCCTCTCAGCGTTCCAGCAGATACCACAGCGTTGCGTGGCGCCCCTCGACGGTCAGTGTCCTCCCTGCGAGGGGAGCATCCGCCTGAGGGCAGCCCTTGCCGTCCAGGCCCCGAGCGCGCCACCCGCCGGTCGGCAGCGTGACCCGCGCCGTCACGGGCTCGGCAAGCACCGGGCCGTCACCCCACTCGACGGCAGTGCGCTCCGCATTCCACACCTGCCCGGCGTTCTCAGTGCGGGCCACGACCGTGAGCAGCAGCTTGCGCGACTCACCGATGGCGCGTCCGTCCAGCGCGACCAGCGCCAGGTTCGCGTAGTTGCGGAAGGGCCCCTCCGCGACCTCGAAGGCTACGTCGCCCACGTCGAAGGCACGACCGGCGACGCGACCCATCAGCAGCCGTACGGCGGGGGCGTTGACCGTCAGCGTCTCGCGGCCGATCTCGCGCCGATCGAGGGCAATCTCGCCCGTATCGCTGACCAGCAGGCCCTGGGGAACAGTCAGGTCTCCGCCGACCGAGGGCGCTCCGCCGCCCGGCGCGAGGCGGGTCGCGACGCCCGTGACCCAGGGCACCTCGACATCGACGCCGGCCCGAGCCCAGACGTTAGGCGTCCAGGCGCCCTCCCCGGCGGCCAAGGCCTGGGGGACCTCGTCGGCGGGCACGTCGAGGACGAGACGCCCCTCGGCCGGGCGGACCAGCCGCTGACGGAACAGCAGCGCCGCGGTCGGGACGAAGGCCATCTGGCCCGGGTGCCCGACCGTGGCGAAGTAACTGTTGAGGCGGTCGGTCCCCGGACCGGTGCCGAAGTTGTGCCAGACGTAGTCGGCGAGGCAGCTCCAGCCCTGGTAAGCGCCCATGAGGGCGAGGAAGGGGAAGCACTCGGAGGCGTGGTCGTTGGGCGGGTTGAGGTCGAACTCGGTCACACAGAAGGGCTTGCCGGCCACCCGGTGCAGGGCGAGCTGCGGCAGGCCGGCGAAGGCGCCGTCGAGCATGGAGACATTGCGCACCGACCAGGAGCGGCCGTCGGGGCTGCGGAGGGGATGCGAGGGGTAGGCGTGACAATCGATCACGTCACCCGTGGCGGACTCTCGCACCAGGCCCGCCAGCCCGCCGTAGCTCACCTGCGTGTCGAACAGGATCGACTGGGCGCCCAGCTCCCCCTTGATGAGCGCGCGCATCTCCCCCGCGTAGCGCAGCTCCTCGGCCATGAGGAAGGCCATGTAGTCCGCATCACGCATCCGCCCGCCGGGGGAGGCGACGAGGGGCACGCTGCCGTCCTCGAGTCGCTGACCCTCCTTCAGCGCGATGAGGCCTCCTTCGCGCAGGGAGAGACCGGTGAGGCGGTAGACACCCACAGCGTTATCGCAGTCGAAGTTCAGCCGCACGGGCGCATCGCCGGGGTTGCGGACCGTCCAGGCAATCTCGTAGTCGCGCCAGTCGGCGGTCAGGCGGAGCTCGGCGGTCGTCCCGACTGTCGCCCACGGAGCTTGCTGGGTCATCAGGCCGACGCGCAGGACGGCGGGGGCATCGGCGCGCGCGCGAAAGCTGAGCGCGACCTCGCCGCCGTGACGCACGGGAACGCTCGGCTGGAAGAACTGCAGGTGCCAGCCCTGTGAGCCGGGCTGGGTGGCCGTCCACTGCAGGAGGCGGAGGTCGCCCTCCTCCCCGACGATGAGCGCCGACTCGGCCCCGCCGGAGTTCTGCAGCGTCCAGCCGTCGGTGCCGGCGGTGAGGTCGGCATTGCGGAGAAGCTCCGGACCGTGGGGCGGGTTGGCGTTCCAGGCCCGGGCGAGGGCGTCGGTGGCGCGGTACTTCTCGCGGAGGAAGGTGTTCCAACGTTGCTGCAGCGGCTGGGCGAACTCGGGCGGTAGGCCGGCATAGGCCTGCCAGTTGCCCAAGGCGGTGTTCTCGTTGTTCAGCTCGATGATCGCGATGGCCGGCTCGTGGGTGTAGGCGTTTCCGGTGTAGGGGTTCACGTGGGTCAGCAGGTCGCGCGCGTACTGCTTCTGGGACTCGATGTAGGGCTGATGCACGATGTCGAGGGACTTGCCCATCCAGTCCCAGCCGGGGGGCATGTTCGCGTAGCCGCGCGCCACGTGGAGGTTGAGGTCCACGTACACGCCGCAGCGCTTGAGGCTCGCGATCAGCCAGTCGAGTTGGTCGAGCTTCTCGGGGTTGAGCGTCTGGCGGTCGGGGTTGAGGATGCCCTTGGGCGCGATGTCCCAGTCGAAGTAGTGCAGGCGGATGAAGTTGATGCCAAGCTGCCGGAGGCGCTCGGCGACCGGGCCGGCGACGGCCTTGTCCGGCATGGGGTGGTAATCGGTGAGGTTCGAACCGAAGAGGCGGATCGGCACGCCTCGATCGTCGACCAGCTCCTCGCCCTGCGGCCGGAGGAAGCCGTGCGCTCCGGCGGGCTCCGGGCTCAGGAAGGACAGGTCGATAGACGAGGCGGCGGTCTCCGGGTCGGCGAGGTCGGTGATCGTGAACGGGAACCAGCCGGCGCGGTCCTGTTGGGCCGCCCCCCGGGCGGCAAGGAGGCCGATCAAGGCTCCCGCCACGATCCAACTGCCGAGTCCGTGGGCCATCGCTCTCACCCCGGTGCGCCGAAGGTCTCGAAGAGCCGTCGGTAAAGGCGGACGGCGGCCTCGAGTTGGCTGATCTCGACCCACTCGTCCGGACTGTGGGCCTGGTCAATGGAGCCGGGCCCGAGGGTGATGCAGGGGATGCCCGCTTCGGCCAGGACGCTGGCGTGGGTGGTATAGGGCACCCCCCGGGGTTCGCCCGGCAGGCCTTCAGCCCGCAAGGCCTCGGCCGCGGCGAGCAGCAGCGGGTCGTCGAGGGGGCACTCCGGAGCGATCACGTAGCTGTAGGGCTCGCAGCGCTCGACGGACAGGTCGGAGTGTCGGCTCCGCAGATCGGCGAGCAGTGCGTCGATCTCCGCGAGGGCCGACTCGCGGGTCTCGGCCGGCAGGAGGCGGCGGTCCAGGTCGATCTCGCAGAAGTCGGGCACGATGTTCGCGCGACGGCCGCCGTGGACCATCGAGACGGTCAGGCGCGGGGTCC
>VGFB01000351.1 GCA_016869015.1 Armatimonadota bacterium | reverse complement strand
CCGTGCGTGGTGAAGCCCATCTACGAGGGCAGCAGCCTGGGCGTGACGATCCCCCAGACGGAGGCCGAGTTACGCGCCGCCGTGCCGGACGTGCTCAGCCGGTACGGGAACGCCTTGGTGGAGGCCTTTTGCGATGGGATGGAGCTCACGGTGGGAGTGCTGGGTTGCGGCGAGCAACGCCGCGCTCTGCCCGTCCTTGAGCTCGTCCCCAAGAAGCAGTTCTACGACTACGAGGCCAAGTACACCAAGGGCCTCACCGACCTGATCTGCCCGGCGCGACTGTCCGAGGCCGACACCCAACTGGCCCAGGAGGTCGCCCTGCGTGCCCACGACGCGTGTGACTGCCACGGGCTCAGCCGGGTCGACATGCACCTGGACAGCCACGGGCGGCTCTGGGTCCACGAGATCAACAGTGTGCCGGGCCTCACGGAGACGAGCGATGTCCCGGCCCAGGCTCGCGCGGCCGGCCTGTCTTACGAGGACCTCATCGAGGAGATCCTCCACAGCGCCGTCTGGCGCATGCCTGCGTCCTAGCCCGGCCGTCCTTCCGTCTTGCGGGCTTGCGGGTTCTGAGTCCGGGACGCCGGGTCCAGGCTCCCGGTCTCCGCTGCACACCTCCGGAGCGCCCTCCCAGGTGCGGCCGTGGATGAGGTCCGGCAACGGCTACAACCGTACTACCTCATCGTCTTGGCGGTTCTGCTGCAGGGCCTCTCGCCGGTCTTGACCAAGCTCCTCCTGCAGGATGACGGTCTGTCCGCGAGCACCATCGTTGCCGCGCGCTATGTGATCGCGGTGGCCTTCCTGGTCCCTTTTGGGCTGCCCTCGGCGACGAAGGTGGCCCGAGAGGGCAAGCCGCGCCGCCGCGACTGGGTTGCGCTGATCTGCGTAGGCGGCTTCGGATCGGCCATCGGGGCCCTGCTGTTCACCAAGGCGCTGGAGACGTCGCCCGCCGGCGTCGTGAACGCCCTCTCCAAGACGGCCCCCATCTTCGTGGCCTTCATCGCCTACTACACGCTCCGCGAGCGCATCTCTTCCGTCCGGTTCACGCTGGTCTTCGTGATGGTCGGCGCCGACGTCCTCATCGGCCTGGGCGAGTATCAGGCCGCCCCGAGCTCCGAGGTGGGCGTCCGCCTGGGGGGCGCCGGGCTGGCGATCCTGGCCGGTCTCAGTCGCGCCCTGGCCGAGATCCTCAGCAAGGGCACTTTGCGCCGGTTCTCCCCCACGACCGTCGCGCTGGCGCGTTTCGGGGTGGGCGCCGTCGTGGCCGGCGGGGCCTGTGTCATGGGAGGCCAGTGGCGCGAGCTGACGCAGCTCAGCCTGCGTGGCTGGCTGATCCTCATCGCCCTCGGCGGGGTCTGCACCAGCCTGTCGATGTCGATCTACCTGCGGGGCCTCCAGCAGGCTCAGGCGCACGTGGCGGTCAGTCTCCGCCTGGTTGGCGCCATCATCACCGTCATCTTCTCGTGGGTCATCCTCCACGAGGCGCTCCATCCCCTCCACGTCCTGGGGATCGCCGTCCTGGTCTTCGCGTCGTACGTCATCGTGACCCGCGCGGCTGGCGTGCCGCGTGCGCCCGAGGAGGCGGCGAGCGCGGAGATCGGCCTGGAGGACGGCGAGGAGGGGGTTGCGCCGCGCGCGCCGACCCGGCTCAGCCTCAAGCTCAAGATCGCGACGGTCGTCGTCGCGGTGGTGTTCGTAACGATGTTCGCCTCCTCCTATCTGTCGCTGCGCCACACCGAGGAAGTCGTCCGGCAGGAGCTGCGTCTGCTGATGGGCCAGATCGCCACCAACGTCGCCCAGCTGCAGGAGGTGCCGGACCCGCCGGACCGTGACACGCTGCAGGAGTATGCGGAGCGCGTCGTGCGCCAGGAGATCGTTGGGCGCGCCTACTCGGTGCGCATCGTCTTCCTGACGATCCTCGATGAACGGGGGCACATCAGCGCGTTCGCGGTCAACCCGCAGCAGTTGCAGCTCGCGGACGAATCCGGGTCGGCCTATCGCAAGGGCGACATGTCCGCCGCTCAACAGCTCGTGGCGATGGCGACTAGCGGCGAGCTGGACCGGAAGCACGATCTGCTGACGGTCCAGGCCCTCCGGCGACAAGGCGAGGGGCAGCTGCCGGTCGTCGTCATGGGGAGCCGTCGCAGCCTCGCGCAGCGGCCGCTCGAGGAGGTCCGCAGTCGGGCCGTCTTCCTCACCCTCGTGTTCGTTCTGCTCGGGATCGCGGCGGCGGTGCACTTCGCGGGCACCATCACCGGACCGCTCGAACGGCTGGCCCGCAGCATGCGTCGCGTTCAGCGCGGCGACCTCGATGTTGGGCTCCTGCCGGAGGGGAACGATGAGATCGAGGACCTGGGCCGCGCGTTCAACGAGATGGTCGACGGGTTGCGCGTGAAGGAGCTGCTCGACCATGCCTTCAGCGCCTATGTGAGCCGACAGGTCACCGACCGCATCATCGCCGAGCGCGAGATGGTCTTCGCGCCGACGCGCCGGAAGGTGACCGTGATGTTCGCGGACATCACCGGCTTCACGCCCCTCGCCGAGCGGCTCGGCCCCGAGCAGGTCTTCGAGATCCTGAACGAGTACTTCGAGCTCATGATCGAGACCGTGTTCCGGCACGACGGCATGCTGGACAAGTACATGGGCGACTCCATCATGGCCGTCTGGGGTGTCTTCGGCGAGGAGCAGGACGATGCCCTGCGCGCCGTGCTGGCCGCGGTTGAGATGAAGGCGGCGATCCGCGACCTCAACCGCCGGCGGGTGGCCGAGGGCAAGGAGCCCATCGAGACCGGTATCGGGATCAACACAGGCGAGGTGACCGCCGGGAGTCTGGGCGCGCTGGGTGGAGACCTCAAGCGCATGGAATACGCTGTCGTCGGCGACCCGGTCAACCTGGCGCAGCGCATCGAGTCGCATACCGGCACTGCGGGAGTCCTCATCAGCGAGTCGACCTACCGTGAGATCGAGGCGCATGTTGTGGCGCGGCCCCTTCGACCCCTGACGGTCAAGGGCAAGGCGACGCGAGTTCCGGTCTACCTCGTGATGGGACTGCGCGGGGGCGAGCTGATCTACACCGCGGAGGAGCTGGCGAGTTTCGGCCTGTCTGCGAGGGAGGTCGACGAGTGGCTCTCTCGCAGGACCTTCGACGAGGAGGGGGAATAGACGCGACATGAAGCGCGGCCGGAGCCAACAGCCCACCGGGTCTGGAAGACGGCCGGCCGGCCGTTCGACGGTCGGTCTCCTCATCTTGCTCCTCGCCGGCCTGGCGCTGGCCGGGTGCCCGCCCAAGAACAACGATGGACCGATCAGCGTCCTGGTGAGTAGCGACAAAGACGCCTCCACCACGCCTGACCCCGAGCAGATCGGTCAGGCCGCGCGGGTCGAGGGGCAGCTCAACTGGTACACGTCGCTTCCGGAGAAGGACGCGACGGCCTTCCTCGACGCTTTCAAGGCCAAGTACCCCTTCATCGACGCGCGCCTGCACCGCTCGAGCACCTTCGACACGATCAGTCGCCTCAACGAGGAGATCGACTCGGGCGAGGTGCGCGCCGATGTGGTGCACGTGCTGGATGTCGGCGTGTTCATCGAGCTCCGCCGGCGCGGCGAGCTCCTGCGCTACGCCTCGCCGGAGGGGTCCGCGATCGACGACCGTTTCCGCGAGCCGGGGTACTGGTGGGCCATGCGCCTCGTTGCAATCGGGCTGGCCTATAACCCCAAGACCTTGCCCCCGGAGCGCGCGCCTCGGACTTGGGAGGATCTGCTGAAGCCCGAGTTCAGGGGTAAGATCGGCTTCAAGGACGCCGCCACCGCCGGCACCGCCTACGCCGAGTACTTCCTCCTCCGTGAGCGATACGGCACCCTATTCTGGGAGCGGGTCGCCGCGCAGAAGCCGCGCATCAGCCGCTCGGCCGAGGAGGTCACCGCGGGACTGCTGGACGGCAGCATCCTGGTGGCCGGCGAGATGGCTGCGTATGCCATGATCGGCGCGCAGGAAGAGGGCAAGTCCATCGCGGGGGTCTTCCCCAAGGAGGGCGTCCCCTTCACCCCCGGTCCCGTGGCGATCCTGGCTCGGGCCCCGCACCCGAACGCGGCGCGCCTGTTCATCGACTACGCGCTGTCCCGCGAGGGGCAAACGCTCTTCCGCGATCTGGGCAAGGCCTACTCGGCGCGGAAGGATGTCGCTCCCTTGCGCGATCAGCCGCCCCTCAGCAAGCTCAACCTCCTCACGCCCACCGGCGGCTGGGAGGAGTACTTGCAGAAACAGGGCGCTCTGCGCACCGAGTTTGAGAAGCTCTTCCGACCCACGAGCGAATGACCCGGCAGGCGTCCGTCGGCCCGCGATCGCGAGGTGCCTCCATGTACCCCGAACCTCAGCCGGAGGTCTTCACCCGCGCCTTCAAGCTCCGAGGCAGCATCATCAGCGGAGGGCTGACGCTGGCCCTCTTCGTTGTGCCCTTCTTTGGGGGCCTCGGCCTGGCCGTCCTGATTGGCAAGCGCTTTGGCGACGCTCCGGGCGCCGTCGCGGTCTTTGCCGCGATTGGGCTGGCCTTGGTAGGGCAAATCCTCGCCAATCAGTACCTCCTGCTCTACGGGAACGCCGGCCTGCGCCGCGACCTGGCCGCGGCCCTCCAGCGCCGCACGGGCCACAACCCCGACGATGGGCGCGCCTACTTCGTGGGCTGGGCCCCCGGTCGCTCCCTCAACCCCAAGGACATGGAAACCGACCACGATGTCGGCTTCCTCTCGCTGACCCCCGAGCGCATGGTGTTCCTGGGCGACACGGTCCACTTCGAGCTGCACCGGTCCCAGGTCGTCTCGGTCTCTGCCGGCATCCAGGGCATCCCGATCCTCTTCGACTTCGGCTACCGCATCACCGTCGAGTGGCTCGACGACTACGGCGGTTCGAACGCGTTCTCCCTCGAACGGCGCGAGGGCCGCAGCCGCCGCCAGGTCCGCCGCGGCACTCGCGAACTGCGCGACGCCCTCCAGTGCTGGCACCAGACCGGCGCCGCGCCGAGCGGGGCCGCATCCGTGCAACCCCCGATGTGACCCAACCGAATCGGCGCCTCAACGGACTACACCCATGAGCCCCGCGTGGGAGGAGTGGGATGGCCGACGGCCGACCTTCCGATGCCGACCTCGTCAGCCGCTGTCGTCAGGGCGACGCGGCGGCCTTCGACGCACTGGTCGACCGCTACCGAGGCGTGACCTACGCGCTGGCGCTGCAGCGCCTCGGCGACCGCGACCTGGCGGCGGACGTCGCGCAGGAGGCGCTCGTTGCGGCCTACGTGGCCC
>VGFB01000350.1 GCA_016869015.1 Armatimonadota bacterium | reverse complement strand
ATGAGCATCCCACGCTGGGGCGGGCGCGTCTGGGACGCGCACGGGAAGCACGGCTACCGCTACGTCTTCGTGGGGGCGGCCGTCATCGCGCTGTTGAACCTGCTGTTGGCATCCCTCATCCGCGTCTCCGAGCGCGCCGCCGCCGATCCGGTCGCTCCTCCGGTGGCCGCCGACGGCCCAACGGGACAGGAGACACTCCCCGAAGGAGGCGCCGAATGAGCCTCGAGTTCTTCGACTGCAATGCCGCCTACGGCGTCTGGTCCGTTCCGCCGTTCAAGCCCGCGGTCTGCGCGCAGGACCTCCTGGACGAGATGGCCTGGTGCGGAATCGCGCGGGCCCTGGTGCGCCATGCCGCCCTGGACAACGAGGCGCCTCAGGTCGGCAATCGGGTCGTGCTGGACGAGACCGCGCCCCACCCAAGCCTGTACCCGTCGTGGGCCATCCTGCCCTCGCAGACGGGAGAGCTCGGGACCGTCGACGCGTTCCTCGCCTCGATGCGCGACGCGGCTGTGCGCGCGCTGTGGGCCTTCCCTTCGAAGCACCGGTATACGCTGGATGCCGTGAGCTGCGGCGACCTGCTGGAGGCGCTCGCGGAGCGGCGCATCCCGCTCTTCCTTCAGCGCAGCGAGACCAGCCGCGGCCTGACCGGCTGGGAGCTGGCCGGGGCGTTGCTGAAGGAGTTCCCTTCGCTCATCGTGGTCGTTGTCGGGCACGGCAGCTGGGGGGAGGACCGGCTGTTCCGTCCGCTGGTCGAGGCCTACGAGGGCTTCCACACGGACACGAGCCGCTATGAGCTGGACGGCGGGATTCCCGATTTCTGCGCGAAGTACGGGGCGCGCAGGCTGCTGTTCGGCTCGGCCTTCCCGAACACCAGCCCCGGCGGCCCGGTGCTCACGCTCGCCCACGCCGACATCAGCGATGAGGACAAGCAACTCATCGCCGCCGGCAACCTCGACCGGCTCCTCTCGGAGGCGCAGCCATGAGAAACCCCTCGCCCCTCGTCGCCGAGTTCCTCGCCGCCGGCAAGGCCGCCGACTGCCCGGTCATCGACTGCCACGGGCACTACGGCCCCTTCCAAGGCATCTACTTCCCGAAGGTCTCGCCCGAGGCGATGGTCGACTCGCTGGACCGCGCCGGTGTCCGCTGCATCGTCTGCAGCAGCCACGCGGCCCTCGTCGATCCTGCGCGCGGGAATGCCGAGATGGCCGAGGTCGTCCGCCGCTTCCCGGGCCGCTTCCGCGCCTACCTCGGCCTGAACCCCAACTACCCCGACAACCTCCGCGATGAGCTGGCGCGCTTCGATGACCTCGGCGGCTTCGTGGGGTTGAAGTTCCTGTCCGACTACCACCGCTACCCGATCACCGGCGACGCCTACACCCCCGCGTACGAGTTCGCGCAGGAACGCGGGCTCCCGATCCTCATGCACACCTGGGGCGGCAGCGCCTACGACTCGCCGCAGCAGGTCGCCGAGATCGCCGCGCGCTACCCCACGATCCCCATCCTGATGGGTCACTCCGGCTTCGGCGATTGGGAAGCCGCCATGCAGACCGCCCTCGACCACGAGCGCGTCTACCTCGAGCTCTGCGCAGCCTACTCAGTGCACGGCGTGGTGGAGACGTTCTGTGAGCGCGTGGGCTCGGAGAGGGTGCTCTTCGGGACCGATCTGCCCTGGTTCGATCCACACTACGGCATCGGCTGCGTGCTGCAGTCGCGCCTCACCGACGACGACCGTCACAACATCCTCCACCGCAACGCGGAGGCGCTGTTCGGCGGGCGGTTGCCGTAGCGGCCGCCCTACTTCAGCCCGGCGTTCGCCTTCTCGCGCAGCCCCGGGTCCGGATGGTGTTTGGCCAGGAGTCGCAGCGCGAGCTTCGAGCCGGAGGCCGCCAGGGCGTCGACGTGCGGCGTGAGCAGCAGTGCGACGGTCTGGGCGGCCGAGTCGAGCCGCGCGGCGTTCGCCACGGCGACGAGGTCATCGAGGCGCTCGGCCGCGGCGAGCCGCTTGAGCGCGTTCGAGTGGGTCACGATCTTCAGCGCGGCGCTGCGGCGCGTGTCCTCGAAGGCCGAGGCGTGGACGATCGACACCATCGCGTCCAACGCGTCGTCCGACTTCAGCATCTTCCCCGCGAGTTCATTCACGATCAGCGCGCGCACGGGATCCGCATCGCGGTCGGCCTCGCGCCGATCGGCGGCGTCGCGGGCCTCCTCGGCGGTCATCGCCAGGTCGTCCAACTCCGCCTGGATGTAGTCCGGCACGCCCTTGGCGTCCGCCTCCGTGTCGATATCCCGGAAGACCCTCCGCGACATCGCCACCCGCTTGGTGACGACTTCGGCCCGCTTCTGCTGCCGCCGCATCGCCGCCGCGTGCGCCAGGGGCGCGTACTGCCCGTGCTCCAGGAGCGTGCGGACCAGGATCCGCGCCCCCAACTCCGCCGACGCGATCAGCAGGGGCCCGCAGAAGTCCCACGCCTGATCGGCGGTGAGCCGTTCGACCGCTTTCTCCGCCTCCGCGCGTGTCCCCGAGCCGATCAGCACCTGCACCGCGCGTCCGTAGCGGCTCAGTTCGCCCGTGTCCATGACCGAAGTCCCTCCGGCGGAAGTGGATCGAGGTGTCTCTGTCGAATGGGTATGCGCCGCCGCCCACCCCGTCACCTCCGAGTGCCGGGCGGCCCGACATCGGAGCTCGATCGCTTGCCTGAGGGGAAGACGCCTTGAGCAAGATCCTCTGTCCTCACTGTGGCGCGGAGAACCCGCAGTCCCTGATCGTCACCACCTGCCACCACTGCCGCGGCTCCCTGGAGGGCGCGCAGCCCACGGAGGCGCCGGTGCCCCCGCCGCCGGTTCCCATCGCGCCCCTGCCTTCGGACCTCGGCGTCCCGCCCGAGGAGCCCTGGCAGGCGGCGCCGACGCTCCCTCCGCCGTCGCCGCCGGAGCCCGCGCCCCTCGCGCCGCCCTCGCCACCCAGCCTCCCGGCAGCGGCCCTGCCACGGCTCCCCGATCCCCGCTCGGGACAGGACGCTGCCAAGACGGGCGCCTGCTGCGCGTGTTCGGGAGTCCTGGCCGCCGTGGCGGGTCTGCTGGCCATCATCGGGCTCGCCAGCGGCCTGATCCCGCTTGTGGTCATCGCGGTGCTGATGGGGTTGGTGGGGGCCATCGCCGGGCTCTTTGCCCTGCGCAAGAGGGTCGCCGCCGGGTACTATGAGACCACCGCGGACGCCGCCCCGGCCGTAGGCCTTGGCGACTCGGCGCAGTGGGGCGTCACGATCACTGCCAGGCGGCCGATGACCGTGGGCGCCGTCTCCTGCACGCTGTCCTGTCAGGAGCACGCGATCAGCCGCGGCGGCACCAGCGACTCGCATTACCGAAAGACGCTCTTCACGCAGACCTTCCAGTTGGCCGGCGGGTCGCTGCAGCCGGGGCAGCAGGCGAGCTTCCGCGTGCCCTTCACGATCCCCCCCGATGGGGTGCCCTCCCATCGGTCGGCGAACAACTTCATCGAGTGGCGCCTGGAGCTCCACGCGCCCGTACCGGGGATGTGCCCCGACATCAAGCAGAAGGTCGACCTGTGGGTTGCGCCGACGGTGCGAGGGGAGCTGACGGCCGGACTGCCGGACCACCCGAGCGTGGCCGCCGGCTGGATGCGCGCCGATCGGCTGACGGGCGGTCAGGCGCAACTCGGGTCGGCATGGGGCGCGCTGCAGTCGCAGGACGGCGCGATGATCGACCAGTCACCCGCGATGTGCGCCGGCGAGACCCGCAACCTCTACCTGTGGGTCCAGACCGGAGAGCCCATCGCGTGCCGCGGGGTGTGGGCCTGGGTGGGTTGCCGCATCCACGGGTCGGGCACCGATGAGGAGATTCCCCTCATGGCCGAGCGCCTCATCCACGAGGGCGCGGTGCAGCCGGGAACCCCCGTCGGCTGCCCGATCCAGGTCACGATTCCGGCTCAGGGCCCGGTGAGCTTCGCGGGGCGCTACGTGAAGCTCGAGTGGGTCGCGCGGGTGCGGTTCGACATCCCGCTGTGGTTCGACAAGCGGATGTGGGTGCCGATCATCGTGACGCCCCGCCGGTTGCCAGAGCCCGATCGAGGCTAGCGGCGGCCATTCCGACGTCGGCCGCCGTGACTTCCCGCAGGCCGTCCAGGTCCTCGAAGACCTCGTACCCGATCTGCAGGCAGCGCTCGATGTTGCCCCGGCTCGCGCGCAGCAGGGCGCGCGCCGCGTCGATCGTCAGCCCCGGCGCGTCCGGACCGTAGGCCAGCGCGATCCGGCTCTCGAAGAGCGTCTGCAGCGCAGGCCCCGGCAGCGGCCGTAGCCTCAGGTACGCGACCGTCAGCCTCGCTTGCCGGATGGCCCGCAGTTGGCGCCGATGACCGGCCAGCACGCACCGACAGCGCGCCTCCCGCACGCGCCCGAGGAGGCGGATCAGCCCCTCCCCGGACAGGCGGTCCGTCTCGTCAATCAGCGCCAACGACGCCGCGGCGGGCAGCTCGAGCTCGAGGCCCCCGCCGACCGGAACGCAGCCGTACACGCTGCAGCCGCCCGCCTCCGCGGCCCGGAGCTCGAGCTGCCGCAGGAGTGTTGTCTTGCCCATCCCGCAGTCGCCGACGACGTGCAGGCAGTCGAACTCCCCCTCGACGAAACGCAGCGCCTCGCCGGGCCACTCGTAGATGGGCGCCAGCGAGGCGGGGGAGAGGCCCTCAAAGGGGTTGTGACCCGTCATGCGCCCGTCAAGCCCTCCCGCCCCGAACCTGCAGCCTTCGAGCCGCCGCTCAGTACCTCCCCAACTCATCCAGGACCTCGTACGCGAACAGCACGTCGTCCAAGGCGCAGTCGCTGTGGACGGTATGACCCGTGCAGAAGATGAGGCCGCCGTCGCGTTTGCAGGGGGGCACGATGCGTTCGAGATCGCGGCGGATGAGGTCGCGGTCGCCGGACGGCAGCGTGGAGCGCACATCGAGGCCGCCGTAGATCGTGACCCGCTCGCCGAAGCGTTCCTTCACACTGACGAGGTCCATCCCGGCCGATTCCTGGAAGGGGTGCATGCAGTCGAAGCCCAGGTCCGCGAGGTCGCCGATCACGTCGTCGAAGTACCCGCACGAGTGCAGGGAGAGGTGCGGGCTCCGTTCACGCACGTACGCCGCCTCCTCGCGCATGACGGGGGCCACGACCTCGCGGAACGTCTGCGGCGAGAAGAGCATCCGCCCGTTCTGCCCCAGATCGTCGGAGACGTGGATCACGTCCGCCCCCAGCGCCAGGCAGTTGTCGATGTACACCCGCGTCCACGCCAGCTGCTTGCGGTACAGCTCC
>VGFB01000349.1 GCA_016869015.1 Armatimonadota bacterium | reverse complement strand
TGGTGGAACCCCCGACGATTCCTCGCAGCACCGCCGAGACGATGGACCGACTGATGCGGCACGCCGCGTCTCTCGGCTCGGTCGAGGCGGAGCTGGAGGCCTCCGCCGAGGCGGCGCGGCTGGCGCGCTCTACGAGCCGGATCGCGACCGGCGGCCTGCGATCCCCCGAGGCCCGAGAGTTCCTCGAGGGCCAGTACGAGACTTGGAGACAAGGCGAGGGCACGACCAGCCACGACGCCTTCCTGACCCAGCGCGCCCTCGCCTGCATGAGGACCTTCGCGCCCAGCGTGCTGTGTGTGGCCTACGGGGAGATCGACTGCGCGCACTACGGCTCGTGGTCCCGCTACGTGGACGCCATCCGCCGCACCGACGAGCTGGCCTGGCGGCTCTGGCGCGCCACCGAAGAACTGCCCGAATACCGCGACCGAACGCAGATGCTCATCCTCCCCGACCACGGGCGGGAGCTCGACCGCCCGGGACACTTCGGCTTCATCCACCACAGCGACTTCTACACGGGCGAGGGGGCCGACGAGGGCTGCCGGAGGGTCTGGATGCTGGCGCTGGGGCCCGGCATCCGAGCGGACACGGTGGACCGCCCGGTACCGCTCACTGCCGCTGCGGCGACCGGGCTGGAGCACCTTCAGTTGGAGGCGTCGAGGGGGGCCGCGACGCTGGTCTGGCGCAAGGGCTCGAGCAGCCGTTGATGGGGCTCGGCTGCGCTCTCCCAGAACGGCGCCGCCCCCGGCCGGGGAGGCCGGGGGCGGCTCTCGACGGCGTAGCAGAGCCTACTTCCAGTACGTGGTCGCGGTGCCCCAGGTCATGAAGTCCCGGTCGTTCCAGCGCACCCACTTGGCATGGCCATCCCAGAAGGCGACGTTGCTTCCGCCGTTGTGGTAGAAGTCGTCCTCGACGGGCGGTCGCGGCTGGCAGGTGTTGAACCCCGTGCAGAACTTCGGCACGGCGCCGCGGTAGCCGTCAACCGCCGGATGGACGCCGTCATTGGTCAGGACCGTCCCCGCCGGCTGTTGGATGTTCCCCAGCGGCTGCCCGCCGCGCCACATGAGGGCATAGCCGTAGTACAGCGTCGCGCCCCAGTATGTGAAGGCCCCCCGTGCCTGGGAGGGGCACACGAAGATCTGCGTGTTCTTCATGTAGGGCTCGACCTTCAACTGCCAGTTGATGGTGGTGTTCTGATAGCCGCTACCGGTGACCATCATCTCGTCGTAGTCCTGAGCGTACATCAGACAGCCCAGCGCGATCTGCTTGATGTTCGAGAGGCAGGCCGACTGACGCGCTTTCTCCCGGGCCCTGGCGAAGACGGGGAACAAGATCGCCGCCAGGATGGCGATGATCGCGATGACCACGAGCAACTCGATCAGCGTGAAGCCTCGTCGCGACATGGTACCTTGCCTCCAGGATCAGAATGGCACTTCCAATATCTAGTTATCCACAACACTGGCGCGGAGAGGAACGCTCCCGCCGGAGTGTTGTTGACCGACGCGCCTTGCCCATCCCGGCGCTCAGACCGACAGGACAGGGGAGATCGGAGGCCAGCCGTGGAGCGCGAGCGCGTGGACTGCCCCGATGATCGGTGGCGTGAGCGACTGACCGACGCGCAGTATCGGGTCACGCGCTGCGGCGCGACGGAGCCGCCCTTCTCCGGCGAGCACTGCGAGAACTTCCGCCCGGGCACGTACCGCTGCGTGTGCTGTGGGGAGACGCTGTTTCTGTCGGACGCCAAGTTCGACTCGGGCACCGGGTGGCCGAGCTTCTGCCGCCCGGCCGATCAGAGCCGCGTCGTGTGCGAGCGCGACGACACGTTCGGCCCGCCGTGCGTGGAGGTCAGGTGCGCGGAGTGCGACGCCCACCTGGGACACGTCTTCCGCGACGGCCCGGCGCCGACCGGCCTGCGGTTCTGCATCAACAGCGTGGCGCTGACCTTCGAGGAGGGCGATTCGGCGACCCTGGGCGAAGACACCGGGACAAGCGAAGCCGGTTGATGCCGGGAGGTGGGCGCCGATGGTCCCCGCAGTGCTTGGCGGGCTGTTCGCGGTCGTGGCCGGTCAGGCGCAGGGCCCGGTCAGGCTCGCATTGGCCGGGGCGGAGGCCGTTTCGCTCGGAGAGAACCTCGTCCCCAATGGGGGCTTTGAGGCCATCGAGGGGAACCGCCCGAAGGGGTGGAGCTGGGACCCGCGCAACACCGACGCGAGCTTCGAGATCGTCGAGCCCGGCCGACGCGGCGGCCACGCCGTGCGGATCACCAACACCACGCCACCCGGCCCGCACATCTACGGTCAACTGGTCTTGCAGGGCGGGCTGGCCCTCATCCCCGGCGAGCAGTACACCCTGAGCGGCTACGTGAAGAGCGACGACCCCGGGCCCGCGTGGATGGGCGGGGGACACGGGTGGTGGATGCGGGTGGGACTCAGTGACACGGGCGGGGAGTGGAAGCGGTTCACCCGGACCTTCACTGCGGGTGAGCAGGACGGCGCCTTCCCGCTGATGGTCAATACCGACGGCCCGACGGCGGAGTTGCTCGTCGATGACGTGAAGCTGGAGGCCGGCTCCGTCGCCACCCCGCTCCTGTCCGGCGGGGACGGCGCCCAGCCGTCCATCGAGTTCGAGCTGCCCAACCCCTGGGAATGCGCCGAGCCGCAGACCTCGCTGCCGATCTTCGTCTGTCTGCCGCGCGCGGTGGAGGAGGCAACACTCGCGTGCTCGCTCGGCGTGGGGTCCTCGGCGGCGGATGATCCCGCGCCGGCCCTGCTGACGACGCCGCTGCCGGCGGGGGTCTCGACCCTGACGCTGACCTGGGAGTTGGGCGAGCAGGGGGACGCATCCGTGGAGGTGCGCGCGCAGCTGTCCTCCCCGGCGGGGAACGCGCACCTGGAGCAGAGGGGCGACGTGTTGACGCTGGCCGGGTTCCAGGCGAGGCACGCTCGGGTTGCGGGCATGATCGAGCGCCTCCGAACGGCTGTCGCAGGAGCCAAGGCGGCCGGCCGGCAGGCCGCGTATCCGACCGCGGCGCTGCAGGTGACCGAGCGTTTCTCCCCCGTCGTCGAGGCCGCGGCGCGGGCAGGCAGCCTGGAGAAGGCGCGACGGTACTCGGCCGATCTGCACGAGCTGTGCCTGAAGGCGGCTGACGAGGCCGCCGCGATCACCGAGGGGCGGATCGCGGATCGAACCGTCCCGGATCCGCCGATGGACCAGGTCCGGTTGCAGGGCCGCAACTTCGAGGTCGCCGGCCAGCCCGTCTCTCTCGTCGGCCCGCTGGGCTACGGCGAGCTGTGGGACGAGATCGAGACGGTGCGCAACTACGGCTTCAACCTCGTCGGCGACGACTTCGACGCCTTCTCCGCCCTGTCGATGGTCACGGGTGAGGAGACCTTCGACGAGACGGCGATCCCGCGGTTGGTCGAGAACTGGGACCGGCTGCGCGGGCTGAACCTCGCCATCTCCTTCAACCCGACGCTGCACTACTTCCCCGAGTGGGCTCTCACCAAGTACCCGGACCTCACTGGCGGCGACCCGGTGGACCAACTCCCGGACTGGAGCGGCCTCGGGCGCCACAGGGGCAAGCGGACGAAGACCTACGGAGGGTTCTTCCCCTTCGCCATCGAGTCCCCGACGCTCCACCGGCTGGTCGAGCGGTACTACGGCAAGCTCTTCCCGGCGGTCGCCGACCAGCCCGGCTTCCGCCTCGTCTGGCTGATGAACGAGCCGACGTACCAGAGCGCCGATCCCGCCTACCTGCAGGCCTACCGCGAGTGGCTGCGCGCGAAGCACGGAGCCCTGGAGGCGCTGAACGCGGCGTGGAGTACAACGCATGAGGGCTTCGAGGCGATCGGGCCCGCGACGAAGCCGACCGACCCCGGGAGGTTTGACTTCCTCAGCTTCCACCACGAGCACGTGGCCGAGTGGTTCGCCTGGCTGGCCGCGGAGGTCCGCAGGCACGACCCCGACGCGGTCATCTCCAACAAGCCGATGGCCTGGACGATCCTGCAGCCGTGGGAGGGCATCGACTTCGAGAGACAGGCGGAGATCCTCGATGTCCCCGGCTGCGATGCGGGACGCTCGCCGGGGTCGGGTGCATACGCCTTCGGCTGGTCGGGCGCGACGTTCCTCTTCGACTTCTACGCCTCCGTCGCCCCCAGCAAGCCGCAGGCCGACCTCGAGTACCACTACGTGCACGAGCCCTTCGTGACCGCCGACTACGTCCGCGCCACGTACTGGCAGTCGTACCTGCACGGCCTGCGCTTCAGCGCCTTCTGGGTCTGGGCCACCGGGCAGCTGGGAACCGGCGAGGCCGGCGCGGGGATGACCGACACCGCCTGGAGCCAACCGCAGGTGGGTTGGGGCACGGCCTCCTCGGCGCTGGACCTTCGACGCCTGGCGAGGGAGGTCTCCGCCTTCCCCCCTCCCGCGCGAGCGGCCCTCTACTTCAGCAAGCCCTCGCTGTACATGGACGACATGGGCTACGCCTCGTGCCTGCAGGAGGCCTATGAGGCGCTCTTCTTCTGCGACACGCCGGTCGGGTTCGTGACCGACAGGATGATCCGCGAGGGGAGGCTCTCCGGGGTGAAGCTGCTGATCGTGCCGCGAGCCGACTGCGTGGAGGCGGACGTGCTGAGCGCGATCGCCCGCTTCGCGCAAGACGGTGGACACGTCGCGCTGGTTGGCGACTGCCTCCGTCGCAACGAGTATCGCCGCGAGCACAGGCGCGAGATCACCGGCCCGAACGTAACGCGCCTCGCTCCCACGCGCCCCGAGCCGCTCAGCCGGGAACTTGACGCGCGCCTCACGGCGGCCGGTGTCGAGCGCCCCGTCCGCGTCCTGGACGCCTCCGGCGCGCCCGTCTGGGCCGTCGAGTGCCGCAGCGTCCGGCAGGGCGAAGCGCTCCTGTGCAGCCTGCTGAACCTGCGCAAGGAGCCGGTCGAGGTGCGATTGGAGCGGGATGGCCGACCCGTGGAGCGGTGGGAAGACCTCATTGGAGGCAAGAGCGGGACCTCGGCCTTGATGCGGCTGGAGCCAAGGGTCCCGCTCTTGCTGCGACTGGGATGAGGCCGACGAAGGCGGCGGCTCGATCAGGACCTGACGCCTCGCTCAGCCCTCCCGGCGGTTGGGTTCCGTCTCCTCCGCCTGCGGCGCGTCCTCCGAGCGCGGCTCCACCGCGCAGGCGGCGGGCATTCACGTAGGTACCCCAAAGCGCGGCAGCACAAACTTCATCAGCACGAACCAGACCACCACGAAGGCCACTCCGGCGATCAGGCTCCACATCATCGACTCCTCCAGCGGCACCGGCAGTCTCTCA
>VGFB01000348.1 GCA_016869015.1 Armatimonadota bacterium | reverse complement strand
CGGTAGGAGGTGACGGATGTCCGATTGGCCTTGTCGAAGGAGGCCTTGAAGATGAACGGCACACCCAGCTCCCCCGTGAGGTCCCGCAGACGCAGAGCGGCCTCACGAGCGATCGACGCCTCCTCTAGGACGCACGGACCGGCGATCAGCGCCAGGCGCTCCCCCCCGATCACCTGGCCGCCGACCGAGACGGGCCTCACCGCATCGCTCATTGCTGGGCCTCCACGAGCTTGCGCACGGTCTCCAGATCCTCCGGCGTGTCCACCCCGATCGGCGAGGCGTCCACCTCGACCACCCGGATCGGACAGCCGTTCTCCAGTACCCGCAGTTGTTCCAGGCTCTCGGTCGCCTCCAGCACGCCGCGCGGCAGGCCGGCGAACCACAGCAGCGTCTCGCGCCGGTAGACGTACAGCCCGATGTGCTTCAGCGGGCGACACCCGGAGACGGGGTGCACGAGGTCGCCGGCCAGAGCCGTCTCCTGCGCGGGGTCGTCCAGGCGGAAGTACGGGATCTGCCGCCGGGAGAAGTAGAGTGCGTTGCCCGCGCCGTCGCAGACTACCTTGACCACACTCGCCGCCGCCCACTCCTGGGCGGTCGCGCGGGTGGCCAGCGTGGCCATGCGCACCGTGGGGTCGTCCAGAAGCGGCTGAACCGCCCGGTCGATGATGCTCGGATCGATCAGCGGCTCGTCGCCCTGGATGTTGGCGACGATGTCGCACTCGCGCCCCTTAGCGACCTCCGCCAGGCGGTCCGTGCCGGACTTGTGCTCCGTGGACGTCATGGCAACCTGCCCGCCGAAGCCTCGCACCGCTTCGGCGATGCGCGGGTCATCGGTAGCGATGATGACCTCGCGGAGGGTCGTCGCCCGCAGCGCCCGCTCGTAGACGTGCTGCAGCATCGGCTTGCCGCCGATGTCGGCGAGGACCTTGCCCGGCAGTCGCGTGGCGGCGTAGCGGGCGGGGATCATGCCGACGACGGTCATGGTGGGGAGCCTCCGAAGGTGGTCCGCTACGCCTCAGCGCGCCGCGGCCAGCGCCGCGCCAGCGCCCGCGCAAGTACATACGCCGGGGGAGAGACGACGGCGTTGTAGAGCATCAGGCGCCCGACCTCGCCCAGCCACGGCAGGAACTGGGAGGGCGGGCTGACCACGAGGGTGATGGCCGAGGCCACGAGGGTCGCCAGGACGGCGACCACCGGCGCCACCAGGATGTGGTCGGCGAACACCGTGCCGCGCACCTGCCCGGCCAGGAACCCGACGGCCATCAAGCCGATCACGACCGCGGTGTAGTTGCCGTCGCCCGCGGCACCCAGCAGGAAGCCGCCGAACAGCCCGGCCGCGTAACCCGCGACCCGCCCGCGGGTGATCCCCGCGCACGCCACGAGCACCAGCACGACATCGGGCCCCACATTCCCGATCCGCAGGCCTGCGGGCCAGGCGCGCTCCAACGCTGCGCCGGCCAGAAGCGCCACTGCGTGGGCCAGTACGAACAGCAACAGGTCGCTCCCAGGAAGGGGCGGCCGCGCGGCGTTCCCGCGCGGGGCCCCCGGTCGTTGGCGACTACGGCGAGCCGGGGCGCATGACGGTCACGTAGCTGAGGTTCGCGAAGTCGGCATACGGCTTGACGAGAGCCGTCTTGGGCTCCGCCGTGCCCGCGCCGCCGATGACCTCCTCGACGCTGCCGATCGGGATGCCCTTCGGGTATACCTCACCAACGTCGGACGTATAGACCTTGTCGCCGACCGCGATCGGCGCATCCCGCTCCAGGTGCACCAGCCGCAGCAGGTCGGGATCCCGCCCCGCCGGGTCCGGCCCCATGACCGCGCCCTTCGCGGTCGACGGTTGCACCACCGCCGCCACCCCGCTGTCCGGGTCCAACAGCAGCGTGGCCCTCGCGCGGCCGCCCCGCGCGCTCTCAACGCGCCCCACCAACCACTTGCCCCAGAGCACGATGTCCTGCTTCCGCATCTCGCGGCCGCCGGCCGACACAAGGTCAATCGTCTGGCGGTCGAAGCGACCGGGCGATCGGCCCACCACCGTCGCCCGAATCTCGGTCGGCGAGGTCGAGGGCTCGAAGCCGAAGGCCTTGACGACCTCCCGGTACTGCAGCCGCTCAAACTGGCTCTGGATGATCCGGGCCTCCAGCTGGGCGTTCTCCTGCCGGAGGCGCTCGTTCTCCTCCGACAGGCGTCGCGCCCGAGCCAGGCCGCCGGCGGTGTGGGCCGTCCAGCGCCACATTCCGGTGATCGACTCCTGCAGCGGCAGCAACACTGCCCGCGCCGCGCGGTCGGCCCGGCTGCCGTCCCGTTCGGCCCTCCCTCGATGGTGGGCCACCAGCAGGCCTATCGCGACCACCGTCAGGGCCGCAAGGCTCTGCCACTCATGGTGCTCCTGGAAGGGTCGGCGCCTCATGCCTCGCTCGCTCTACCCCGCCTCGTGGCTGGTCCCCAGCTCCTCGATGAACTTCGCAGCCCCCATCACCACGCAGGTCATCGGGTCCTCCGCCACGTAGACCGGGATGCCCGTCTCGGCCGCGATGAGCTGGTCCAAGCCTCGCAGAAGCGCCCCGCCCCCGGCCAGCACGATCCCGCGGTTCATGACGTCGGCGGCCAACTCCGGGGGCGTCGAGTCCAACGTCTCCTTGACCAGCTCTACGATGGCCGTCACCGGCTCGCGGATGTACTCCCGCACGGCCCCCGCGGAGAGCGTGATCGCCTTCGGGAGTCCGGTCACGAGGTCCTTGCCGCGGATGCTGATCGACATGTCGTCGTGAGTGGGGTAGGCCGACGCGATCTCGGTCTTGATCCGCTCCGCCGTCGTCTCACCCACGAAGAGGTTGTGCTCGTGGCGGACGGCCAACTGGATGGCCTCGTCGATCTCGTCCCCGGCGATGCGCATCGAGCGCTGCGTGCAGATACCGCCCAGCGAGATCACCGCGACCTCCGTGGTCCCGCCGCCGATGTCCACGACCATGCTGCCGACGGCCTCCGCCACCGGCAGACCGGCCCCAATGGCGGCCGCCATCGGCTCATCGATGATCAGCGTCTCCCACGCCCCGGCCATCCGGGCCGCGTCTTCCACGGCACGTCGTTCGACCTCCGTGATGCCCGACGGCACCCCGATCACCACGCACGGGTGCTCCCAGGGCCGCCGCTGGTGCGCCTTCTGGATGAAGTGGTGCAGCATGCGCTCGGTAACTTCGAAGTCGGCGATGACGCCGTCCTTCAGCGGCCGCACCGCGGCGATGGTGCCGGGAGTCCGCCCGACCATTCGTTTCGCGTCGGCCCCCACGGCAAGCACTTCGCCCGTCTCCCGGTCGATGGCGACGACCGAGGGCTCCCACAACAGCACGCCGCGCCCCTCGACGTGCACGAGCGTGTTGGCCGTGCCCAGGTCGATCCCCAGGTCGCGCCCCAGTCGCGCGAACAGCCGCGACCAGAGTGGCCGTCCCCGGCGGCCCAGCCGATGCTTCCCTAACACTGGCCGTCTCCGTTCCCCGCGTTGATGCGTTCATCGACGGCGATGAGCAGTTCCCGGGTGCGGCTGAGCGGGAGGCCGACGACGTTCGAGTAGCAGCCCTCGATCCGCTCGACCAGCGCCGCCCCGCGTCCCTGAATGCCGTAGGCGCCCGCCTTGTCGAGCGGCTCGCCCGTGGCCACGTAGGCCTCGATCTCGTCGGAGGAGAGGGCCCGGAAGAACACCTGCGTCGAGGCGACCTCCGAGCCAAGGACCTCCCCGGCCCGGGCCGCGCTGACGCCCGTGTGGACCCAGTGGCTCCGCCCGGCGAGGGCCGCCAACATCCGGCACGCGTCGGCGGCGTCCGCCGGCTTGCCCAGCGACGTCTCGTCGATCGCCACGACCGTGTCTGCGCCCAACACGACCGCGTCGGGCGCCTCCCGCGAGACGGCGACCGCCTTCGCTTCGGCGCTCCGGCGTGCGTACTGGACGGGGCTCTCACCGTCTAGCGGCGGGCCCTCCGCCTCGGCGGCCGGCACGACCTCGAACACCCACCCCACTAGCTCGAGCAGGGCTCGCCGGCGCGGCGACGCCGAGGCCAGAACCAGGCGAGGCGTGTGCCGTGTCGGCATCGTTACAGCCTCCCCGAGCGGATGATCGAAGCCAGAAGCCACATCCCCAGCGTGAAGCCCACCACCAACAGCACATACGCCGGATGCCACAGCGGCCGCTGCCCGCCGATCTCCACCTGCACCCACAGCGCCGGCGCCAGGATCATCGCCGCGACCAGAATGCTGGCCGCAAGGCGGTTGAACATCGTGTCCAGCCGATGCATCGGTCGATCGAGGTTATCGTACTCCAGCTTCACCTTCAGCCCGCCCGCATCAGTCTTGCGCAGGACCGCAAGAAGCTGCCGCGGCAGCTCCAGGGCGTGGTGATGCAGGGCGCGCCCGACCCGGAACAGCTCCGTGGCGGCCCGACGGGGACGGGTGAATTGCAGCAGCGTGTCGTTGACGACGGTGCGGGCGACCTCCCGGAAATCGAACCGCGGGTCGAGGGCCCGGCACTCCGCCTCGGTCAGCACCAGCGCCCGCACGATCTCCGCGAAGATCGGCGGCATCACGATGTGATGGTGGAACAACAGCCGCAGCAACTCCTCCAGTGCGTCGCCGATGCTCAGGTCCGCCGTGCTGACGGCATGGAAACCCGCCGTATGACGGTTGATGTCGGCCCGCAGCGCGGTCGTGTCGGTGCGGTCGGTCGACATGCCCATGGCCAGCACCTGATCGGCCACGTCTTGCGCGTTGCCGTCGATGAGGGCGAACAGCATGTAGACCAGGTCGTCCCGGAGATGCGGCGGCACGAACGCGATGTTCCCACAGTCCAGGAAGTACAGTCGGCCATCTCGGCCGACCAGGATGTTGCCGCCGTGGGGATCGGCATGGAAGCAACCGTCGCGGAGGATCTGCTTCAGGATGATGCCGGCGATGTTGCGCGCGAGCGTCGGTCGATCCAGACCGGCCTCGTCGAGCGCCCCGACGTCGGATGGCTTCCAGCCCTCGATGTACTGGAGGGTCAGCACGCGGCCGGTGGACACAGCGTCGTAGACCTCCGGCACATCCGCCCGCGGCTCGTCGCTCAGCAGCGTGCCCAGCAGCCTCGTGTTGCGCGCTTCCCGTATGAAGTCGAGCTCGCCGCGAAGGTCCCGGGCAAACTCGGCCACGAGCTCACCGATCCGATAGACCGCCAGGCGCGGCACATTGCCCTCGGCGGTACGCGCGAGATGCGTGAGCAGCGGGAGATCGGCCTCGACCTGTCGCCGGATGCCCGGCCGCTGCACCTTCACAGCCACCCGCTCGCCCGTCGGCAGAATGGCGGCGTGCACCTGGGC
>VGFB01000347.1 GCA_016869015.1 Armatimonadota bacterium | reverse complement strand
GTACTGCTTCATCCAGTCCCCGATGCGGGCGTAGGGGTGAATCCCGCTGCGGTTCATGATGACCGCGACAATCGCCGCCAGGATCACGTAGCCCGTGAAGGCGGCCAGAGCGCAGACCGTCGCCGGGAAGACCCCCCACCAGTGCCGGAGGTTCGGTCGAATGTCCCCGTAGCCGAGCGTCGTCAGGGTGACCGCGGCGAAGTAGAAGTGCTTGTAGACGGGCGGCGCGAGTTCCGGGCCGGGCCGCCCGGGTTGGTCGCAGATGATCGCGGCCTCCCCGGTGTAGTGCCCCGCGATGCACGACATGCCCAGCAGTAGGGCCGTTAGCGTGAGGTAGGCAATGACCGAGTAAGAGAGCACGCGCATCGGGTCCCAGGTGACGCCGATGGAGAGGCCCAGCACCCGGGTAGCCCACGCCTGCTCGCCGCGCCCGGTCAGTCGCATCAGCTTCGAGCGATAGTGGTGGATGGCCACCGACGCCTTCATCGCCTCGGCGTGCAGCCCGCAGTCGGCGAGGTAGAAGGCCATGTACCGCAGGCTCCGGTCGATCAACTCCGCTGCTACGGTCGCGCTGCCGCAGGCCTCGCAGAGACGCTCGTAGAGGTCGTCGATGTCCGCCTCGCGCAGCGTGAAACGCCCCGGCCCGCCGCGAGCGCGATGGCAGGTCTCGTTCACGAACCCGGATACCAGGTGACGGGCTCTCTCGCGGGCATCGGTGCCGTCGGTTCCCACAGCAGCCTCCTCGAAGACGGTGCTGACCCAGTGATGCGCAGCCATGAGCGTGCCCCAGCGAAGCGACACGCGGGCTTTCGCGCCTGGGGGTGAGGGTCCCTTCCCTGACGCCGCCTGCGGCGACCCCGTATCTGAGGCGGAAGGGCCGCGTCGCGACGATGGTTGGAACGGGCCGTCGCACGCTCAGAGCCCGAAGTACTTCCGGTACGCCGCCACGCACGCCATGAACAGCTCCGTCTTCACCGACTCGTGGATGCAGTTGCTGGACATGAGGAGGTGCCCGCCGTTGGGTCGGCCCGCGTCGAGGCAGCGGAACGTCGCCTCGCGGGCCTGCTCGACCGTGCCGGACGTCAGGAGGTGGCGGATGTCCATGTTGCCGACGAAGGTGATGCGGTCGCCGAGCTCCGCCTTCAGGCGGGTCAGGTCCATCCCGGCGACAATGTCGATCTCCTCGAATCCATCGACCTCCGCACCGAGCAGGAAGTCGCGCAGGATCGGCCAGAGGTTGCCGTCGGAGGCGTTGGTGGTGAAGGCCCCGACCTCGTGCAGCGCGCGGCTCTGGAGCCGGATGCCCGGCATGATGAACTCGCGGTAGTCCGCGGGCGAGATCACCGGCCCATGGTCGCACGCGAGGTCGCCCCCGAGCGCCACGATGTCGGCCCCCTCCCGCGCCAGCAGGAGCCCCAGATCGCGCCCCACGAGGGCATTCCGCTCGTAGTACCGGCGCAGGGACTCCCGATCGCGCACGAACCACTCGAACAGGTACGGGGGCAGCGTCGCCGCGCCCATCGTGTACGCCGCCGCGAAGCAGGCGAGGTCGAGGCCCTCGTCCTGACTGAGGCGTTGCACCGCCCGCCACACGACGAGGGACTCATCGGCGAACTGCGGGGGGCAATACTCCGCGTCCAGGGAATGGCGCAGGGACTGCTCGGCCTGCTCGGGGGCGACAGGCGGCTGAGGCTCAACGGGCCGATGCCGGATCCAGCCGCTCGCCAGGCGCTCGGCGATCGTACCGCCGATCTGCCACGTATCGGGTCCGAGGCGCTTCGGGAGCTCCGCAGGCGGCAGCTCGTTCGGATAGAGCCGCACGCAGTCCATGCCCAGGACCTTCGCCAGGTCTACCAGGTCCCGGGCTTCCTGTTGCATCAGCCCTTCCCAGTCCCCCTCCGCCAGTCGCTCCATGCGATGGCCCCAGTTCGAGGCCGCGCACGGCCGCCCGAGCACCTCATCGGCCACGGGCGACTTGATCAGCTTCTCGAAGAAGGGCGTCCGGTCAGGCTCCCGATGCCGGAAGGCCGCCAGCACACGTTCGCGAGAAGTCAAGGGGGATCACCTGCCGCCGTCATCCGGCCGCCGGCGAGACGCCGGTGCCACGTCACCTCGCCCTTCTCCAGCGCGTCCCGTCCGCCGAGTCCTCGAGGATGATGCCGGCTCCCGCCAGCTCATCCCGAATGGCGTCGGCGCGAGCGAAGTCCTTGCTCTTGCGGGCGTCGACGCGCTCCTGAATCAGGCGTTCCACGTCCGCATCGAGGATGTCGCGCTCGTGGGCGATGATGCCCAGCACGGTGTCGGCGCGGTCGAGGAACGCCTGCGCCGTCGCGACGTCCGCGCGGCTGAGCGTGCCGGCCTCCATCGCGATGTTGGCCTCGCGCATCAGCTCGAAGACCTTCCCCATGGCGCCCGGGACGTTGAGGTCATCATCGACGGCCTCATCGAAGCCGGCCTGGCAGCGGGCGACCTCCTGGGAGAGCGCGCCGGGCGCCTCCGTCTGCGGCGCGTGGTCGGCGAGGCGGTCGACGAAGTCCCACAGCCGGTGGATGGCCTGCGCGCTCTGTTCGAGGCCCTCGAGGGTGAAGTTGTGCTGGCTGCGGTAGTGGGCGGAGAGGTACTGGTGGCGGATCGCCATCGGCTCGTACCCGCGCTCCAGGAGGTCGCGGAGGGTGTAGAAGTTGCCGGCCGATTTCGCCATCTTCTGCCCGCCGACGAGCAGGTGCTCGGCGTGGAGCCAGAACCGGCTGAACGGCTCGCCGGTCGCGCCCTCGGACTGGGCGATCTCGTTCTCATGGTGCGGGAAGAGGTTGTCTACGCCGCCCGTGTGGATGTCCAGCGTCACGCCCAGGTGCTTCATCGCCATGGCCGAGCACTCGATCGACCAGCCCGGTCGTCCGGGGCCCCAGGGGCTGTCCCAACTGGGCTCCCCGGGCTTCACCGCCTTCCACAGCGCGAAGTCCTGCACGTCCTCCTTCTCGTACTCATCGGACTCCAGGCGGCTGTAGTCCCGCGAGCGCGCCTCGGTGTCCGTCGGCCGGACGCCCGACAGCTTCCCGTAGCCCCGAAACGAGGAGATGCGGAAGTAGACGTTGCCCTCGACCTCCGCGCTCGAGGAGCTGCTGGGTGATCTCGATCATCTCGGGAACGTGCTCGGTCGCGCGCGGGTAGACGGCCGCCGGGGCCACGCGCAGCGTCTGCAGGTCCTCGAAGAAGACCTGCTCGTACTGGCGCGTGAAGTCGGTGAGGGTCATGCCCCGGGCCACGGAGTCACGGATGGTCTTGTCATCCACGTCGGTGATGTTCATGACCTGCTTCACGTCCCAGCCCTTGTACCGGAGGGCGCGGCAGAGCACGTCCTCGAAGACGAAGGTGCGGTAGTTCCCGATGTGCGGCGGCCCGTAGACCGTCGGTCCGCAGGTGTAGATGAGCACGTTCCGCCCGTCGGCGGGCTCAAACGGCTCCTTCTTGCGCGTCATCGAGTTGAGCAGACGAAACATGTGGGACCCTCCAGAGGCATGGAGCAGCGCGCGTGACTTGGGCGTCTCGAGTCCCGAAACGTGAGACCCGCAACCCTCCGCACAGCGGAGCAGCGGAGGCCCAAGCACCTCCGCTGCCGGTATCTCTACTTCGGATGGGACGCCTGCTGCGTCAGCCGCTCGCGGCGATCTTGGCGGCGGTCTTCTGCAGGAACAGCTTGGCGGCGCTCACTTCCGCAGCCGAGGTACCGTTCACCGTCACGGTACAGTAGTAGTACTTGTTCCAGCTGTGCCCCTGGACGCCCTGGCCGGGGGTGGCCAGCGCGCCCTCTTTCTCCAGCGTCACGGCCTGGTAGCCGGGCTGTCCGGCGATGTTGCCGTTCTTGCTGCGGTAGAGAGCCTTGGCCTTCTGCCAGTCGCCGCCGGTGTTGTGCAGGATGAGCGTGACGACCTTGCCGGTCGTCTGGTGCTTGTAGTACCGCTGGAACGCCGAGGTGACTCCGGCCTGCTTCCAGGGACCATCCCCGCCGTCGTAGATCTTCCAGAGCTCAGCGGGACTGGTCGCGGCGGTGTCTGCCTGAAGCGCCTTCCAGCCGGGGATCTCGTTGGACGCCGGCACGAGGCTGGACAACGACGCCGCGCCCAGAACGGTGCTCGCGGCCACGGCCAGCCCAATCAGCAGGCCGAGACGCAAGCGCCAAGGTCGTGTGTGGTTCCGCATGTGCTCCTCCGGAAGCGCGACCCGACATGTCGCCACGCCGCGCCGTGTCTCGCGATCGCCATCCCGGGACGCCGCAGGCCGGCGGTGCGCCCGGCGCTATGGCTCGACCTTCGCCGAGTCCTCGGGCCCGGGAGCCGCCGCCTTGACCACGGGCTTGGCGGGCTCGGCCTTGGTGGCCTGGTCGATCTCGTCCATGGCCTTCTGCGACGCGCTCTTGAACTCCCGAATGCCCTCGCCGAAGCCGCGCATGATCTCCGGGATGCGACGGGCGCCGAACAGTACCAGAACGAGCACCAGGATCAGGATCAACTCCTGGGTGCCGAATGAACCGAACATGATGGGCTCCTCTCGCCGCCCGTGGCGGCAGGGCAGGCCTGCGGCCCGCGCCGGAAACGGCGGTCAGGCCAGCCTGTTCTCTAGAACAGTGATGCGACCTAGATCGTTCGTCCCGAGGCCCCGGGACATTGCCGTTACCAGTTGCTTCGGCGTCAGCGGGCCCAGCCCCTGCTCCGCACGTCGCTGTTCGATCACCCGGGTGCCATGGGCATCGTGGGCCACGGGGTCGGTCGCGACGAGGATGGAGTCCGGCTGCCAGCAGCCGTTAGGGTCATCGGCCTGCGGCCCGCCATGGGAACAGGCGTACGTGGCGTCGCAGACGATCAGGCGCGTCTTGTCGCGAATGGCCTTGATCGAGTTCAGGTCCGCGATGAACGGGTCGCACTGGTTGCCGTGGTGGCGCCTGGGATTGTCGTGCGAGCCGTAGTGGTTCTTCAGGGCCAGAGTGACCCCGGCGCCGTTGTGCTGCTTCAGCACCGGGACGTTGACCAGCGCCGAGCACTGCCGCGTGAGGACCTTCGCCAGGCGGCCGCGAAAGGCGCCTTGGCGGGTCGGCGCGTCGTCCCACTCGCCATCCACGCCGCGGACGACCACCCGACTGGGGTCCTCCTGCAGCTCGTAGCCGTTGCGGACCAGCTCTCCCCCCGCGCGATCCCAGACAATGATGTTGCCCGGCCGCACGCCGACGTCCATCAGGCGCTGGGCCACGGCCATCGCGACCACCGGGTTTGTGAACACAGAGGGGGAGATCTGGTTCACCTTGATCGCCACCACATCGTCCGACGCGAAGAGCGATTGCCAGGCGGCCTCAGC
>VGFB01000346.1 GCA_016869015.1 Armatimonadota bacterium | reverse complement strand
CGTCGTAGCTCCAAGGGATAGCCGACTGCACGATGCTCTCCGCCAGTTGCGCGTAGAAGGGATTCGACAGGCTGGCGGGGAGCAACAGCCCGACCGCGTGCGTTCGGCCCTCCGCTAGCGCCCGCGCCACACGGTTCGGCCGGTAGTTGAGCCACTCAGCCGCGTCCAGGACCCGCATCCGCACCGACTCGCTGACACAGTCCTCGCCCCTCAGCGTACGCGAGACGGTGGCAATAGAGACCCCTGCGCGTTCCGCAACGTCGTAGATCGTCGCCATCACGACTTCCGTAAACGGTTACAGTGGTGTTGAAAGCGCTTACATACAATAACACATCGCCAGCCGTCTGGCAAGAGCCGGATTCAGGCCGGATTGGGGGACACGACCCAGCGAATGGCATGGGACTGGGGTCGTATCCCCGAATCCGCGCGCCGCCGAGACCTACCCGGCCTCTTCCTTCTCCTCGTACTGGCGCTTGAGGATGTCGACGACCGAGGCGTCGGCGAGGGTGGTGGTGTCGCCCAGGACGCGCCCCTCGGCGATGTCGCGGAGCAGCCGGCGCATGATCTTGCCGCTGCGGGTCTTGGGGAGGTCGCCGGAGAAGATGACGCGCTGAGGGCGCGCGATGGCGCCGATCTTCTTCACCACATGCTCCTTCAGCTCGCCCTCGAGCTCCAGCGAGGGCAAGGAGCCGCTCTTGAGGGTAACGAAGGCGACGATGGCGGTTCCCTTCACCTCGTCGTGGGCGCCCACGCAGGCCGCCTCGGCAACGCCGCGGTGATCCACGAGCGCGCTCTCGATCTCCATCGTGCCGATGCGGTGGCCGGCCACGTTGAGCACATCATCGACGCGGCCGAGCAGCGTGTAGTAGCCGTCGGCATCGCGCTTGGCGCCGTCGCTGGTGAAGTAGGTCCCGGACCACTTCGACCAGTACTGCTTCACGAACCGGTCCGGGTCGCCGTAGATCCCCCGCAGCATCCCCGGCCACGGCCGGGTGAGCGCCAGGTAGCCGCCGCCCTTCGCGATCGGCCGACCGTCCTCGGTGAAGATGGCGGCCTCGACTCCGGGGATCGGCACCCCGGCCGAGCCGGGCTTCATGTCGCCCAGCCCGGGCAGCGTCGTGATGAGGATGTGGCCCGTCTCGGTCTGCCACCAGGTGTCGATGATGGGGCAGCGGCCGCCGCCGATCGTCTCGTGGTACCACATCCATGCTTCGGGGTTGATCGGCTCCCCCACGCTGCCGAGCAGGCGCAGGGACGAGAGGTTGTGCTGCCCCGGGAACTCCGTGCCCCACTTCATGAAGGCCCGGATGGCCGTGGGGGCGGTGTAGAAGACGGTCACCCCGAAGTCCTCGACGATCTGCCAGAAGCGATCCCGATCGGGCCAGTCCGGCGCGCCCTCGTACATCACGATCGTGGCCCCGGCGGCGAGGGGCCCGTACACGACGTAGGAGTGCCCCGTGACCCAGCCGATGTCCGCCGTGCACCAGAACACGTCCGTCGGGCGCAGGTCGAAGACCATTCGGGTGGTCGCGAGGCATCCGGTCAGGTAGCCCCCGGTGGTGTGCACAATGCCCTTGGGCTTGCCCGTGGTGCCGGAGGTGTAGAGCGTGTAGAGCATGTCCTCGGAGTCCATCGGCTCGGGCTCGCAGCGCGGTCCCGCGTCCTGCATCACGCGGTGCCACCAGTGGTCGCGGCCCTCGATGACCCGGAGGGGGAAGTTCCCTCGCTGGACCATGAAGACGTGCTGGATCGACGGCGCGCCGCGCAGAGCGTAGTCCGCATCGTGCTTCAGCGGGATGATCGTGCCGCGCCGGTAGCCGCCGTCGGCCGTGATGAGGGCCTTGGCCTGCGAGTCGTTGATGCGGTCGGCGAGGGCCTCGGCGCTGAACCCGCCGAACACCACCGAGTGCACCGCCCCAATCCGCGCGCACGCCAGCATGGCGATGACCAACTCCGGGATCATCGGCATGTAGATCGCCACGCGGTCTCCCTTGCCGATCCCGCGCGCCTTGAGCGCGTTGGCGAACCGGTTCACCTCCCGGTAGAGGTCCCAGTACGTCAGGGTGCGACGGTCTCCCGGCTCGCCTTCCCAGATGATGGCCGCCTTGTTGCGCAGGCCGTTGTGCACGTGCCGGTCGACGCAGTTGTAGCACGCGTTCAGCTTCCCGCCCACGAACCACTGGGCGTGAGGCGGGTCCCAGTTCAGCACCCGGTCCCACGGCTTCGTCCATTCGAGTTGCCGGGCCCAGTCGGCCCAGTAACCCTCGGGATCGGCCGCGGCGCGCGCGTAGATGTCCGGGTCGGTGAACTGTGCCGCCGCCCGGAACTCGTCCGACGGCTTCAGCACCCGGCCCTCGACCAGCAACTCCGAGATCTCGCCCTGCTGACGGCTGTCCTGCCCGGCCTGTGCCTGCTCGCTCATGGTCGCCCTCTCCGACACTGGTGTCGAGGCGCGGCCCCCCGGTCGTCCGTGAACCGGCGGCCGCTCAGCACCGAAACTGATTTAGTCATACTTGAATGCGGCTTATTCTCCCGATGACGCGATACCTCCTCCCCCGAACGGGGGAGGCTCGCCACTCTGTTGGCCGTCGACGCGGAGATTCCTGCTGGGGGTCCGTGGGGGCGCGACGCTGCGGCCTATGACGGCTGCTCAGCCACCGCGCTCCGGCGTCGCGGCACGGCGAGGAGGAGGTTGTCGTGAGGATCGATGTCGATGTCACGCGGCTCCTCGCGCGTGACGAAGCGGAACTCGCTGTGGGCGCCGGTGAGCTGTCCCGTATCGAGGGACTTGCCGGAGCGTGTCACGATCTGCAGCTCGATGGGCGTGGTGTACGGTGGGTCGCTCTGCTGCTCGAGGGTGATGATCGTCTCCCACTCCCCGCTCTCGAGGGCGCGCGTGTTCCAGTCGTAGACCAGCTCGAGGGTCCCGACGCGCTCCAGCCACTGGTTGAAGAACCCGTCGAGGTCCCGCCCTGAGTGCCGTTCCGCCTCGGCGCGGAAGTCGTCGATCGTCGCTACCCCATAGCGGTGTTCGGTGAGGAAGCCCTTGAGGGTCGCGTGGAAGGCCTCACTCCCGATCACCTGCCGCAGCATGTGCAGCACGTAGGCGCCCTTGGAGTAGACCACGCCGGTGTACGAGCCCTGTTGGTTGAACGGGTCGGTGTCGATGATGGCCTCTTCCGGGGGGTTCTGGTTCAGGAAGTGGTACTGCTGCTTGGCATCCCATAGTGCCCTCCGGAAGGCCTTCTCGCCCGCCGTCCGCTCGACGTACAGGAGGCTGGCGTACTCCGCAAAGCCCTCCGCCAACCAGCCCGCCCCCGGCCCCTGGGGCACCACGAGGTTGCCCCACCACTGGTGAGCGACCTCGTGAGCGATGATGGCATCGAACTGCTTCTTGATGCGGTTGTCGTCCTCAAAGAGCAGCTCGCCCAGGAAGATCATGGACGTGGGACTGTAACCGCCCGGGAAGAAGGGCACTTCGGCCAGCGCGAGCTTGTCGTAGGGGAAGTCGCCGTAGAGCTCCTCGAACAGCGTCACGGCGCGGGCTGCGACCGCGAGGAGCTGCTTGGCGCGCGCGGCGTCCTTCTTCCAGAGGAGGACGCTAATCGGGACAGTTCCGGCCTTGCCTTCGACGCGCTGCCACGGGCCCGCCGCGAGGGCGACCCCCATCGCGTTCTGGCGGCACTCCCACACGAACGTCGTGGCTCCCCCGCCGGCCTCGCGGCGGGACCTGAGTTCCCCCGGGCCGAGGGCGAACTGGCCCTTCGGTACCGTGACGCGGGCCGTGACAGGGCTGCGGAACTCCAGGTATCCGATGGCCGGACACCAGCGCGACTCCGGCCGCAAGTAGCTGCCCTCCGTGCTCAGCACATCCCCGGCCGGCAACAACCGATCCTTGCCGAAGCCGCGGTACCGAACGTAGACCTCGGCTCCCGAGCGCGCGTCGACCGGACGCTTCGGGGTCAGGGTGAGCCACTCGCCGTCACGCTTGCGGTCGGCGGGCTGTCCGCCCACGGTCAACGCTTCGACCGTGCACGCCGGGCTGAGCGCGATGTCGAACTCGCGCACCTTCCCCCGCTTCGCCTGCACGGTGAACCGGGCCTCGGCCTTGAGCCCGTGCTTCACCGGATCGAGCGTGACGTCGATCTCGTACCGAGTGATGCGGACCTGGCTCTCCCGGCGCTGGGGATGGCTCGCGGGTCCGGCCTGGGCCGCCGGGCCTCCCGCTCCGCCTCCCGGCGCGACGGTTCCGGTCCCTTGCTCGGCGCGGCGTTTTGCAGCTTCTCGCGCCTTGGCGACCTTCTCCAGCTCCTCTTTGGCGCTCTTGCTCTTCGGGTCGAGGGCTTCCGCCTGCTGGAACTCGCGCTCCGCCTCGTCCGTCTTGCCGCGCTGCATCAGCTCCCGGCCGCGCTCGACGGCCTGCTCCGCCGCCTGCTTCCGCTGGACGATCACCGCGTTGTAGCCGCCCAACCCTAACGCGACGCACACGACTGCCAGCAGCAGCCCAACCCGCCACGCCCGTCCGGACCGGTCCTCCGTCGGACGCGCCAGCAACCGGATCGCGCAGGCCAGTGCCGCGATGGCCACAACGGCGGAGATGAGGGTGACCGCAGGCATGTCTGTAGGAGTCCGCCCTCTGGGTTCGACCTCAGATTGGCTGTCGAGAGGCAGAACGCCTGCCGCGACGCACCGGTTCGTCTGCGCGCGGACCGCCTCCCTGCAGGAGGAAACCCCGCAGACGGCGTAGGAGTCTACATCTACGATGCCAGCCCGCGCTCAGAGGGAGTGCATGACATGGCGGAAACACAGGGAGTCAGCTTCTCGCGTCGTGCCTGGGCTCGTCTCGCGGTGTTCGGAGCGGTCGGGCTGTCCTTCCTGCCCGGGTGCCGCCGCAAGTCCGACGAGGGTGTCGTCACCTGCTACGTACCCGTTGTGACCAAGGGCGGCGAAGGCGGCGAGGGCGGAGGATCCCTGGTGTCTCGCTGGGCGGAGCTGGGGCGCATCTGGCGGGAGCTGAGCAAGCACAACAGCGATCCCGGACAGGACCGGGAGAAGCGACTGGCGGAGTTCGAGGCCCTGCGCGCCGACATGGAAGCGGCACTCGACGCTCTCCCCGCCTGGCCGGAGCTGCGGCTTATGTTCGAGGAGCGCGCCGGCCACATCGACCGGCTCCGTTACTCGACGGCGCTGTGCTACGCGCCAATGCCCATGGACACCCCTCAACCACGCGTCGCGGTCGAGGAGCAGGTCGCGGCGCTGGAGAAGCTGGTCCAGGAGGGCAAGCTGACCAAGCCAGCGGCGGCGAAGGCGGCGGCTGTCCTCGCCAGGCAGGCGGAGCTCTACGCAGCGTCCGATCG
>VGFB01000345.1 GCA_016869015.1 Armatimonadota bacterium | reverse complement strand
GCTTCCCAGCGAACTGCCCGAAGTGCTCATCCCCCGGGACCTGATGGACGATGGGCGGATCGAGCCGGTGAAGCTCGTGCGCTGCTGCGGCTTCGCCGGCAGCAACGGCGAGGCGCGACGACTGATCGAGCAGGGCGGAGTCCGGGTGAATGACGTGGTAATTGCGGACTTCGCGCAAGCGACACCCGTAGCCGACGGCGACGTCCTGCGGGTCGGCAAGCGGAGGTTTGCGCAGTTGCGCGTCGCTCGGTAGGGGGACCTGCGGATCACCCCGCCCCGCGGGGACGTTTAGTGAGATAGAGCGGACCAGCCTGGCCGTGGGAGGTGCTTGAGATGGCAGAGCAAGGCAACGGCGCTGAGTGCACGGGAGCCGAGGTGGCGCGCCTGCTGGTGGCGGGCCTCGTCGGGGCGGTCATCGGGGCCAGCCTGGGGCTGCTGTTGGCGCCCAAGGCGGGGTCGGAGTTGCGCCACGACCTGCGCGAGAAGGCCGGCACCGCGGCCGAGAAGGCTCACGTCGTCCAGGAGAAGGCGAGGGACCTGGTCGAGGCGGCCAAGCACAAGATTGAGGAACGGCGTGCCGCCCACGCGCCGGAGGCCACGCCGCCGCAGCCCGACGAGAAGGCGTAGCCGACGGGCGCGGCCGGAGCCACACCCAATTGCCCACCAACGGCAGGCGATAGACGCCTGCCGTTGGTAGCCTCTGACCTGCCACCTGGGGGAGATCGGCCATGCGCGTCACCGTGACCGGCGGGGCGGGAAACGTCGGTCGGTACGTTGTAGAGCGTCTCCTGGCGGAGGGCCATGCGGTGACCGTCTACGACCGACAGGCGCCGACGGCCGAGGTCGCCCATGTCATCGGCGATGTCCTCGATCCGGCCGCCCTCGCTGAAGCCTTCGACGGGACGGAGGCCGTGGTGCATCTCGCGGCCGTCCCCGCGCTCGGACGGGCCCCGGACGACGAGCTGATGGAGATCAACGTCATGGGGACCGAGCGAGTGGCGGCGGCGGCAGCGGCCCGGGGCGTTCGTCGGCTGGTGGCGGCGAGCTCCGACTCGACCCTCGGATTTGTCTTCGGCGAGGGGCGTATCACCCCCGACTACCTGCCCTGTGACGAGTCCCACCCCCTCCGGCCCCTCGATGCCTACGGCCTCAGCAAGGTGATCAACGAGGAGATCTGCCGCCGGTATACGCGCGCCGTCGGGCTCGAAACGGTCTGCCTGCGCTACTGTTGGGTCTGGGGCCCGGGGGAGTACGCCGCGGTCGAGTCCTTCCAGGCTCAGCCGCACGCCTTTGTCGGCCAGCTGTGGGGCTACGTCGATGGCCGGGACGTGGCGCAGGCCGTAGCGAGGGCCCTGGTGGCCGCAGACGTGAAGCATGAGACCCTCTTCATCTCGGCCGGGCGCACATTCATGCGCGAACCGACCCTGAAGCTCGTCCGTGAACACCTTCCGGCGCGTGTCGAAGTGCGCAATCGGGACCGCTTCGCCGAGGAGCCGAACCTCTGTCTGCTTGACTGCTCCCGGGCGGAGGAGGTCCTCGGCTACCGACCGGAGTTCGACTGGGAGGCGTGCGCCGGGGCCTGAGCGCCGTGCCCCCGGCACGGAGGTTGGCGCCGCCGGACGAGGAAATGCCCCGCTCCGGCCATGGTGAACGAGGGAACGGGCCCCCAAACCGACGAAGGGAATGCCTTGCGATGTCAGCCCAGATGACGTTGGTCGCCCCGCAGGTCTCACCGCCTCTCGACGATGCCTTCCGTCCAGGCGTCCTCGCGAACCGGGCGTTCCGGGAGGCTGCCCGCAGCTCTGGAAGCGCGGTCCCGCTGGTCGTGGCGCTCGAGCGCGGCGGGGGTCTGGTCTCCGTATACCGGACGGAGGTCTTCGATCCCGCGGCGCCGGGGGCCGAGGCCAACGCCGCATATGTCGAGCGGCTGGTGAAGACGCTGCTGTGGGCTCGCGGCGGCTGGAAGGTCACCGTCGGCGGCCCGCGCGAGGCCGGTGAGGTCGTGCAGAAGGCCTACGCCCCGGGTGGCGTGCGCGAGTTCGACGCGCCGTTCATGGGTGGCGTCTACGAGCACGACTTCACGGTCGAGATCTGTGACGCGGGAAGCGCGCCGGCGGAGAGGGAGCAGTCGGTAGCGATTGGGCGCCACCTGGAGGGCTGTCGCATCGGGTTTGACGCGGGCGCCAGCGACCGGAAAGTCTCCGCCGTCATCGAGGGCGAGAGCGTCTTCGAGGAAGAGATCGTCTGGAACCCCAAGACCCAGCCCGATCCGGCCTATCACTACCACCACATCCAGTCGGCGCTGCACATGGCCGCGGCTCACATGCCGCGCGTCGATGCCATTGGCGTCAGCTCCGCCGGCATCTACATCGACAACCGCGTGCGGGTCGCCTCGCTGTTTCGCGGCATCCCGAAGGCGCGCTTCGATGCCGAGGTCGCCGACCTGTTCCTCCGACTCGGGAGGGAATGGGGCGTACCGATCGAGGTCGCCAACGACGGCGACGTCACGGCGCTCGCCGGCTCGATGAACCTGGACACGAACGCCGTCTTGGGGATTGCCCTGGGCTCCAGCGAAGCCGGGGGATATGTCACGCCGGAGGGCAACATCACCGGATGGCTCAACGAGCTGGCCTTCGTGCCGGTCGACTTCAGCCCCGAAGCGCCGGTCGATGAGTGGTCCGGGGACCGGGGTTGCGGTGTTCAGTACTTCAGCCAGGAGGCGGTGATCCGCCTGGCGCCCAAGGCGGGGATCGAACTCGATCCGGGGCTCGCGACGCCGGCCGAGAAGCTCAAGGTCGTACAGGAGCTCCACGACCGGGGCGACGAGAGGGCGAGACGGGTTTTCGAGACGATCGGCGTGTACATGGGCTATGGGGTCGCGTACTACGCCGACTTCTACGACATCGACCAGCTGCTGATCCTGGGGCGGGTCACGTCCGGGCCGGGCGGCCCGATCATCCTCGAGCGCGCCCGGGAGGTGCTCAAGGCGGAGTTCCCGGAGCTGGCGGAGCGGGTGAGGATGGACCTGCCCGACGAGATGGCCCGTCGCGTGGGCCAGGCGGTCGCCGCCGCCAGTCTGCCGGAGATCGGGTAGGACCGGACGCAGTCGCCGGAGGGAGGGCGTCGCATGGAGTTGACCAAGGCCGAGGCCGAGGTTTTCGTGCCGGATGGGAAGCCGGTGGACGAGGCGCTGGCCCGCACGACCCACATGGGCGTCGGGGCGCACCAGGACGACCTGGAGATCATGGCCTACGACGGGATCCTGAGGTGCTTCCACGCCCCGGCGAACTCCTTCACCGGGGTGACGGTCACCGACGGGAGCGGGTCGCCCCGAGCCGACCTGTACCGGCAGTATACCGATGAGATGATGGGCCCGATCCGCTGCGTTGAGCAGAGGAAGGCGGCGGTGGTGGGGGAGTACGGCGCGCAGGTGCTGCTCAAGTTCCCGAGCCGCGAAGTCAAGGATGTGTCGAACCCCGGCCCCGTGAACGACCTCAAGACGCTCCTCACTGCGGCGCGCCCGCGGATCATCTACACGCACAACCTCGCCGACAAGCACGACACCCACGTCGCCGTCGCGTTGCGCGTGATCCAGGCGCTCCGAGAGCTGCCGGCCGACGCCCGACCCGAGGCGCTCTACGGCTGCGAGGTGTGGCGCGATCTGGACTGGATGATCGACTCCGACAAGGTGCTCTTCGACCTGGCCCCGCACCAGAATCTGGCGGCCGCGCTGATGGGCGTGTTCGATTCGCAAGTCTGCGGCGGCAAGCGCTACGATCTGGCGACCATGGGCCGCCGCCAGGCTCATGCCACGTTCTTCGAGTCCCACGGGGTGGACGACACCACCTACCGCGCCTACGCCATGGACCTCACGCCGCTAATCCACGACGCTGCCCAAGACCCGCTGGCGCTGATCGAGGAGCACGTCCAGCGCTTCCGGGACGAGGTCGTCAAGCGCGTTCGGGGCATGGGCGGGTAGCCCGGCGCCCCCGGTGGGGAAGCGGGCCCCCGGCCCGCGCCCGGCATCGGTCCGCACACACACGGAGGTCGGAACGCATGTCTGACGCAGCCCTGAGGGAGCGGGTCAAGGAGCTGGTGGTGGAGTGTCTGTTCCTTGACGTCGCGCCCTCCTCGATCAACGATGACGACAACCTCATGGAAGTGCACGGGGTGGACTCGGTGAACCTGTTCGAGATCGTGGTGGCCCTGGAAGAGGACTACGGCATCTCGTTTGAGGATGAGGACTTCGACGTTGAGACGTTCTCCACTGTCACCTCGATCGCCGCTCTGGTGGAGCGCAAGCAGGCGGAGGCCTGAGAAGCCGTGATGCGCGGAGCCCCCACAGCTGCGACGGCACGAGCCGCGGAATCGTCCGTGGAGATCGTCTCCGGCGAGCGCCTCCTCCGCGCCGTCGTACACTTGCCGTCGCATGAGCCGCCTCGAGCGGCCCTCGTGTTTGTCCACCCCTTTGCCGAGGAGAAGAAGTGCTCCCACCGGGTCTTCGTGGAGATGGCGCGTGCGGCCGCCGTGGCGGGTTGCGCGGCGTTGCGGTTCGACTTCAGCGGCTGTGGGGACTCGAGCGGCACGTTCCCGGAGGCCGACCTCGGCGCTTGGCGACGCGACCTCCGAGCAGCCTTCCGGTACGCCAGAGAGCGCCTGGGGGCCAAGCGGCTGGGGTTGCTTGGGCTGCGGCTGGGGGCCGCCCTGGCGGCGGAGCTCGCCGAGGAGGAGCTGGAGTTGGCGTGTCTGGCGCTCTGGGAGCCGGTGGTTGAGGGTGAGCGGTACCTGACGCTGACCATGCGCCGCTCCGTGATGCGCAGGCGCCTCACGGCTCACGAGGGCGGCGTGGAGCTCGACGAGGAGGGCGAGGAGGAGGACGAGGCGGCCGAGATCGACTTCGACGGCTACCTTGTCTCACGCGAGATGCAGGAGCAGATTGCCGAGGTCGACCTCCTCGACGAGCCGAAGGCCTACCCCGGTCCGACTCTCGTGCTGAACCTCTCGGGCCGCGCCAAGGTGTCTCCGGCCATGGCGAAGCTGGCCTCGCAGTACGTCTCCGGAGAGGCGCTGCCCGTGCGGCAGGAGCCGATCTGGAGCACCGTCGGGCTCGTGGACGCCGGGCCGACCATCGGGGCCACCATGTCGTGGCTGACGAGAGCCCTCGGCGTGTAGACCGGGAAGCGCAGAACCGAACGGAGGCGTCGTCTGCCCCAAGGCACGGGTGCGGGACGCCTCCGTTGCCGGTTCTACTGCGCGCGGTACCAGATCGAGGCGACGAAGAGCATCGACAGAATCCACACAACGGCCGAGGCCCGGCAGACCTTCTCCAGGAACTCGTCGCGGCTGCCCTTCTGGAAGCGCGAGGTCTCCC
>VGFB01000344.1 GCA_016869015.1 Armatimonadota bacterium | reverse complement strand
AGGGCGTGGTCGACGTAGATCAGGCTCCCGTCCGTGGCATCGACGGCGGCCCAGCGGATGATCGGCTCCGGGCCGCCCGGACCCACGAAGTACCGGATCTCCCAGGCCGGATTCTGCCCCGGGCTCGCCGGGTGCGACAACACCGGCACGCCGTAGCTGAGGAGGAAGACCGCGCCCGGCTGCGCTTCCACGTGCGCCCGCACGGTCTCGACCGCGTCGAGGAGGTCGACCTGCATCTCCGCCAGACTCCGCTCCGGCGCCCGCCGGGCCTCGTAGCGCGATACGTAGAGCGAGCCGCGGCCCTCGGCCAAGTGACCCCGCACCTCGGTCAAGGCCCACGTCCCGGTGCGCACCAGGTGGTCGGTGGAGTGGTACCAGAACCGATTCGTCCGAGGGTCCTCCGAGCGCGTCGTCTCGCCCGCCATCGTGGAAGACCAGGGGGTGAAGCGGTGGCGCGAGAAGTCCCACGCAAACTGCCAGGGCAGGTCGCCGAGCCCGGCCGCCCTGGACTCCAGGCCCGGGTAGGTCGGTGAATGCGCCCGGCTGACGTAGTACGGAGCCGCGGCTTGGACCTCCAGCTCCACGGTGTGCGCAGGCACGTCCTGTGTTGCCGGCACGTCCACCGCGAGGAGCGCCTTTCCCTCGCCACCCCAGCCCTCGGCCCAGGTTACGCGCGGGCGGAGGGCATCCGCAGAAAGACCCAGGAACTCCGCCGCCGTCGCGACCGCCTGCCGGTCGTCGCGCGGCACGCGCGGAGGCGGACCCGGTCGGGGCGCGGCTCCGGGCAACGGGTCGCGCGTCCGCTCGGCGGCACCGACGACGTCAGGATCGCTCTCGTACATCTCGGGGAACACCAACCGGCCCGTCGTCGCGTCGATGCTGCAGCCTGTCAGGCCGCAGTAGCCCTCCATTGTGTACCAGAATGAGAAGCCCCAGTGGGGTCCGTGCCCCTGCGCAGCAGGCTGGGCCGGCTCGTGGCGGACCTCATCGACGACGGCCGGGCTCCACCCGCCCGCCTGACAGAGGGCCTGTGCCACCGGCAGACATGAGAGGGCCCTCAGCGCGGGCCTGCCCGGGGCGGGCACGGGGGCGATGGAGGCGTAGTATGCGCTGACGAGGGGCGGCGTGCCGTCCAGGCTCACCTGGCACCAGCCTGCCGGGAACCCGCCGTCCGCCATCTGCCATGCGAAGACGACGTCAGACCCAGGTCGCCCCGCGCTGACGCCATCCCAGGCGTGCCTGGTCGTAAGCACGGTGCGCCGGTCATCCCAAAGGGGGAACTGCCCAGCCGCGTAGGTGCGCGCCTTCTCGTACGCCTCCGGCAACGCAGCCGCAGCCGTCGCCCGACGCGCCCGTCGGCCGCCCCAACTGATGGACGAGACATAGACCCGCGGCTGCAGGCGAACCTCAACAAGCACCTGGGACGTCTGCGCGTCTAGTTCGGGATCTGGAACGGTCAGGTAGACGCCGATGGTACGCGGGTCCGAGACCCGCCCGTTGCTCTTGACCATGCGCGGCACCGTATCGGCAGGCAGACCCGCGGCCTCCAGGGCGGTCGTGAGAGCCAGATCCCTTTCACCGTCCGTGACAGGAGTTGCGTCGCCCGCAGACTGCGCCCACGCCGCCCCCGCCGGAGTCCAGACGACGACGGTCGCCGCGGACAGTAAGGTCCATGCCCTGGCCATGTCACTGACCCCAGTGCGCCGGCCGCAGGACCTGCGCGGAGTTCCCGACGATCACGGCAGTATCGAGATTACCACAGAACCCAGGTGACCCTGCGGCGATCAGGCCGTCGCTATGAGCGTCGTCGATGCTCTTGTGGTCGCGGCAGATGGCTGTCCAGAACGCGTCCGCGTAGTCGCGAGCGTATGTAACCTCGACCACGTCGAGCCAGCCCATGACACAGTCGGCCCCTTCACCCACAAGGCCTGCCTGCACGGAGTTGCCGAGGGCATCCGGGACCGCGGAGCAACAGGCGAGAGCCATCGCCAGAGCGCAGGGCCCCAAGGCGTCACCCTCCAGGCTGGAGATGACCTCGTCGGGTTCCGGCACCGGGGCTCCAGTCCTGTTCTGCCCCCATAGCCACCCCTTCTCGCGGAACTGGAACGGGGAGAAGCAGTAGAGCACATTGGCCTCGCCGTGCCCCATGTAGAAGAACACGGCGTCCTCGTGAGGGTTCGGATCATTCGGGTCCCCTTCGAGGAAGTCCCTCATGCGCTCGAAGGGGACAGCGGCGGACGAAGCGAAGTCCTGGACTGCAGCATACCCGGGCGCGGGGAAGGCGCCTTCCGGATCCGGCGGTTCACCTTCTGGCACTTGCGCGCGGGGGCCTTCCTGACTCAGCAACTGCTGCGCCCTCTCCGTGCAGCCAGATCCCGTCAGTTGGTACCCCGCGCCGCCGTAGATGCAGTACGCGTCGGGCTTGATGGACACGACCTGGCCCTTGGGCAGCGCGGGCCTTGGTAGGCGGTCGACGTTGTTCAGGCCTTGGTCGGCGGTCTCCTCGGCGAAGAGAACGAGGCGGTAGTTCCCTGGCTGTTGGCGGTCCACGGCGAACTCGACGATCTCCTCATGTGCACCCGCGGTCGTCGGCATGGACCCTCCGGCGGGCGTCAGAACCTCTCCCTGCGACAGGTCCGGCTCGTACACCTCCAGCCGACACTCGTTGGCCTGCGCCGACAGCGTGTACTGAACCACGATCCGGGCGCGATCCGGGACGCCTGGCCTCGGCCACGTGAAGTTCGCGATCGATAGGTCGGTAATCGTGAGCACATCCGACTTGTCGCAGCCGGTAGGGCAGTTGCCGGCGCGGCCGCAGCCGCCATGGGGCGGAGGGGCGATGTCGCCCTGGCGGTGCTCGTGCCGGACGAGGTAGGTGTAGAGGCCCCTCTGCGCGAGGCTGGGTGGCGGCTGGCCGAGATCGGTGAGGCCGTCCCAGGTGTAGGAGCCCTCGCCGGGGTCGGGTTGGTAGTCGAGGACGCGCTTCACGAGGTTCCCGCCCAGGTCGTAGATCTCGACCCAGTAGTGGAAGTGGCTGTTCGCGAAGAAGTGCCAGTCCCGATGGATCGCGTTCCAGTTGACGACCGGCTCCTGTTGACCGGGGTCCTCGGAGTCCGGATCGTAGCGGAGGAGCTGCGGCTGGGTCGTGTAGTTCGACCAGGCCTTCGTGACGGTGTTCCGCGGCTCAGCGGTGACGCTGTTGGTCCGGTGAGTGCTCTGCGCCAACTGCGGGCCCGGGCCCTGGCACCACAAGACCACATACAGCTCCGTGGGGAAGTTCTGGTCGTTCCACGTAAGCCACACGCCCTCCCACTGTCGGGACTCCTCCGTCGTCTGGTTGGGTAGAGCCGGGAACTGCAGCGGGCACTCAAGCGGCAGGTCGCCGGTGGCCGGTGAGCGCGCGAAGCCCTCCCACGCCTTACCTTCCTCCCGCCGCCAGACCTCCGTGACCGCCACGGCCGTGTACTGGTTCGTGCCCGGCGCCGTGACGCGCACCTCCCAGATGTCGCAGACGACGTCGTCCGGGGGCGTGATCTCCAACACGAAGCCCGGGTCGCCCTCCGCCTCCTGGGCCAGGACCGCGACCACGTCCTGGGCCTGCTGTTGGCCGTAGGTCCCGGTCACCTCGACGATGTACTGGCCGGTCTCGGTGAAGGTGTGTTCCGTGGGGTTGTTGCTGTCGGGGTCGCTCGCATCGCCGAAGTCCCATTCCCAGGTGACCTCGCCCGAGGGCAGCTCCTGGCCATCGATGTAGGCGACGGCTGCGAAGTCAGTAGGTTGGTCGACCTCAGTTGCGAAGGGATCGGTTGGCGGGACGATGATCTCGACGGTGAACGCAGCAAGGGCGGGCGACGAGGCCAGCACCGTCACGAGCAGGATGCACAGCGGATTGACGATCCTCCCCAGCAGTGCTTGCATTGCGCCCTCCCTGTATTCGCAGCGCATTCGAAGCCCCCTTCAAGCCCCTAAAGACCTCATGCATATCACAATGCCTCTGAAACGTCAATAGTGGGGGACTGGGCTGCCCCCGAGGCTGGGTTCGAGACGGGGAGGCTTTGGGCCCACCCGTGACGAATCCCGCGCCGAGTCGTCATGCCGCTTCCGGAGGTCATCGCATGGATGCGAAGCTGCTGTCGTACGTCGAGGCCGCGAACCGTGGTGCCGAGTGGCTGTTGGCTCAACAGAACCCCGATGGCTCCTTCATCCGCGAGGACCTGCAGGCCGACTGCTATCACAAGGCCATTCAGGCCCTCGCGATGACGAGTCACCCTATCGCCGCCAACCGCGTCCTCAACTGGGTGAAGGCCCACGATCTGCAGCCCGACGGGCGGCTGCGGCACTTCGACCTCGGCCTGGCGCTGTACAAGACCTCCTGGGCCTGTCAGGGGGCGCACCGGCTGGCGCGGCTGGATGTGTCGCGCCCGGTGATGGGCTACCTCCTCCGCTGCCAGGCGCCGTGCGGGGGCTTCTACCAGGTGGTCGAGGGCAACCCCTACGTGGAGCCGGTCTGCACGTCCTGGGCGGCGATGGCGGTCCTGTTGGGGGGACATGTGGACGCGGCGGAGCGCGCCGCCGACTGCCTCCTGGCGATGGTCGAGCAGCAACCTGACCCGGGCCGCTTCTACTACTGGATGACCCCCGACGGACGCCTCGCGACGGCCGGGAACCCGATCGAGGGCGCCGCGCCCCACGTCGACGCCTCGCAGACCCAGCAGGCCTACTACTGCCCGGGCATCGCGTGCCTGTTCCTGGCGCGGCTGCACATGGCGACCGGTCAGGCCCGCTACCTCGAGGCCGCGGAGCGGCTCTTCGAGATCAGCCTGGGTTTCGCCGAGGATCGGTACAGCTACCCGACCGCCGGCAAGTCGGCCGTGGGCGCGGCGACGCTGCATCTCCTCACCGGCGACGAGGCCCCGCGCGAGGCGGCCCTTGAGTTCGGCGACTACCTCCTCGCGCAGCAGAGCGACGAGGGCTGGTGGGCGAACCCGCACAGCGACGGCCTGCTCATCCGCCTCGACCACACCGCCGAGTTCGTCATCTGGCTGAGCGAGATCGCCGGAGCGCTGGCGACCTGAGGCTCGCAGGAGGCAGTCGTGCCCATCGTTCGCGCAAGCACCAACACCCCCTCTCCCACGAGGTGACGGCCATGAGCGGCGTCACGCTTGCCGGGTTGCTGCTGGCCGGGGATGTGGCGCTCGCGGCGCCAACCATCCTCTGGGTCTCGGACCCGGTCCGGCCGGACGAGACGGTGGTGCTGCTGACCGAGGGCGCGTCCACGGCGAGCACCGTCGAGGCAGTGCGCCTGGACGATGGCAGGACCGCAAGGCCCGGCGCCGCGGCAGCGCTGCCGACTGAGTGGGCCTCCCTCAAGACCTTGCAGGCCGCCCG
>VGFB01000343.1 GCA_016869015.1 Armatimonadota bacterium | reverse complement strand
GGCGGGCACAGCGGCGCCGGACAGCCCTGCGAGGACCGTTGTGCGGCGTGCGTCAGGCAGGTCCTGGCCTCAGGCCGGATTGCCGTCGACCGCGATGGCGAGATACTGCGCGAGTACCGACGTCAGTTCCCGCGTGGACGCCGAGGCGCGGAGATCCCCGGGCGGCTGGACCAGATGCGCAGGACAGGCCGCATCGAGAGCAAGGAGTGCGGCTGGGATGCGCCTGGCGTAGCGCGAGTGCCCGAAGCGCTGCAGTGTCTCGACCCCTCGGACCGCAAGTTCGCCGCCGTCGCGCTCGCTTACACGCCCCCGGTCCCGGTGCTCAATGCGGTTGACCCGGACTGGTGGCAGTGCGCGGAGGCATGCGCCGCCGTCGGGCTGGTGGTGGAGGAGCTCTGCCCGGAGGCGCTCGAACAGGGAACGTAAGACCACGAAGGGCTTGGGCTGGTCGCTGCCCCTACTTCCTCTTCCTCGGCTTCTGGAAGATGAGGATGAACTGGTGGACGATGTTGGGGACGAAGCCGTAGGGGTAGCCGTAAGGCCGAAGGGGCGTACCGGCCTGGTACCAGATCTTCTCGCCCTTCAGGACGAGGCCGGCGGCCTCGGCGCGGGCGGCGACCAGGGCGTTGGTGAGGAAGTAGCGGCCCTCCTGGTAGGCGTTGCGCAGGATCACGGTCATGTAGGCGCCGGGCTTCAGCAGACGAGCGCACTCGACGAAGGTGCGTTCCATCGCGTCGAGGTAATCGGCGTAGGTCTCCAGGTTCGCGAAGTCACGCTCCTCCTCGGAGCGCATGTTGTAGTCGCTCTCCCGGTTCGCCCAGCCGTACTTCCCGTCGCACATGGTCTTATCGACGTGGATGTTGTACGGGGGGTCGGTGGCGATGAAGTCGAGGCTCTCGGCCTCGAGGGTCGGCATGATCGCCAGGCAGTCACCGACGAGCATCTCCTGCGGCTCCAGCTCCTCCTGCTCGCAGACCTGTTGGTAGATATCCGCCCATGCCTGGTTGATCTCGATGCCGATGGCTCGGCGCGGGGGCTCGGCGATGCTTGCGCCGATCAGCGTCCCCCCGACCCCCGCGAAGGGGTCGAGCACCAGCCCGCCGCCCTTGGTGAAGAACTCGATCTGCTCCTGCATCAGGCGCGGAGGTTTGTTGGCGCCGTGGGCCTTGCGGAGCCTGTGGCCGAACTCCATCGGGTATACGGTGGTCACGAGCGACTTCGTGAACCACATCCACCGGTCGCCGGTCAGCTCGTTGAGCTGGTTCCTCTCGCGGAGCGGCGGGCGCGGCGGCTTCGGCTCTGCCGGCTGCTTCTCGGTCTTCGGTTTGCGGGGCATGGCGCGGTGTTCACCATCTTCGGCAGCGCCTCCTGCATGGGAGGAGTCGCACGACCCCAGTGGGAAGCACGGCGCCATGAGCGACGCTCCGCGTCACCTACACTCCCCCTCGTCTCTGCGTCCCGTCATCCATGGCGCCCACGGCATGGTCGCGAGCGAGCACTACCTGGCGACGGCGGCCGGGTTCAGCGTGCTGGAGCGCGGCGGGAACGCCGTCGACGCCGCAGCGACGGTGTGCTTCTGCCTGCACGTTCTAGAGCCGCACCAGAACGGGATCGCCGGTGAGTGCCCGATTCTGGTCCGTTGGGCCGAAGACGGGCGCGTCTACGCCGTGAATGGGCAAGGCTGGGCGCCGCAGGCGGCGACGATTCCGCTCTTCCGGTCGCTGGGGATCGACCTGATCCCCGGCGACGGCCTGCTGCCCGCGACCGTGCCGGCGGTCATCGACGCCTGGGTGCGGGCGCTGCAGCGGTTCGGGACGTGGAGCCTGCGCGAGACGCTAAGCTACGCCCTGGAGCTGGCCGAGGGGGGGGTCCCGATGTACCTCTCGCTGGCGGCGTGCATTGAGGCGAACCAGGAGCGGTTCGCGGAGGAGTGGCCGACATCGGCCGCCGTGTATCTCCCGGAAGGGCGACCGCCTCGCGTGGGCGAGACCTTCCGCAATCCCGCGTGGGCGCGCACGGTGAAGACCCTCGCCGACGCCGAGGCCCGCCATGCAGGCGCGGGACGCGAGGCGGCGCTGGAGGCGGCGCGCCGGGAGTTCCACGAGGGCGAGATCGCCCGCACCGTCGCGCGCTGGTGCCGCGAGCAGCGCTTCCGCGATGCCTCGGGGAAGCGAAGCGGGGGTCTGCTCACTGAGGAGGACCTGGCAGGCTATCGCGGACGCGTCGAGGACCCGGTCAGTGTCACCTACCACGGCTACCGCGTCCACAAGTGCGGTCCGTGGACGCAGGGGCCGGTCTTCTTGCAGCAGCTCAACCTCCTGGAGGGCTTTGACCTCGCGGCGATGGGGCACAACTCCGTGGAGTACCTCCACACGCTCATCGAGTGCGCGAAGCTCGCCTTTGCCGACCGCGAGGCCTGCTACGCGGACCCGGACTTCGTGGAGGTGCCGCTGAGGCACTTACTGTCGAAGGAGCACGCGGCGGAACGGAGGACGCAACTGGGGGACGTGACCCACCCCGGCCGTGTCGGATTGAGATCGTGTCCCCCCACTGCCCCCGGCGACACGACGCACCTGGACGTGGTGGACCGGTGGGGAAACATGGTGTCGGCGACCCCGAGCGGCTCGTGGATTCAGTCCTCGCCGGTGGTGGAGGGCCTGGGGTTCCCCCTGGGGACGCGAGGGCAGATGTTCCACCTGGACGAGGACCACGTCGAGCGGCTGGAGCCGGGCAAGCGCCCCAGCACGACGCTGACGCCCTCGCTGGCCCTCGCCGAGGCGTCGGGGCTCTCGCACCTGGCCTTTGGCACCCCTGGCGGGGATTGCCAGGACCAGTGGACGGTGCAGTTCTTCCTGAACGTGGTTCATTTCGGGATGAACCTGCAGGAGGCCATCGATGCACCGACCGTCCACTCGCGCGACTTCGTCAACTCCTTCTACCCCCACGACGCTCACCCGGGGGTCATGGCGGCCGAGGACCGCATCCCGACTGAGGCGATCGAGGGATTGCGGGCCCGGGGACACCTCGTCGAGCTCAACCCGGGCTGGTCGCACGGCGGCGTGCTGGCCGTCGCGCTCGACCCCGCGACGGGCCGCCTGTCCGGCGCTGCCTCTCCGCGACCGGGCCAGGCCTACGTGATGGGGCGGTAGGGGCGGAACCCTCGCGGTCTCCCGGCGGGCCTTCGGGTCAGGGCCCGGGGCGTCGATCCCCGAAGCACGGCAGATCCCCCGGGGTCAGAAGGAGTTCTCCCGCCGGGAACGAAGGGGTGGCCATGGGTTGCGGGCGTGGCTCACTCCCGCGCGGGCCGAGGCAGGTCTGTGGGGAGGCCAAGGTCGTCGCTCGGGGTGTTGGCTAGATAACGCGGGCTTTCGCCGCGCAGCGACTTCGCTGGCCGGCAAACGACAGAGAGGAGTGTTGTCACCATGACGCGAGCTCCAAGCCTGTCCGTTGTTGCACGAGTGCTTCTCGGGGCGGTCGTCGCCCTGACTGCTGCGGCGCTGTTCGGCGGCCCGGCCGTCGCGCAGCTCGATGGCGGCCTGTCGGCGGCCTTGCAGCCGCCGGACCGCGACCTCCCTGCCATGGATGCTCGAAGCATCACGATCCGGTTCAAGCCGGGGATCGATCGGGCGCGGTCGGCCGACGTCATCCAGGAGGCCGGATGTTCCGTCCGCTTCGCGGCGCGCCACGTGCCCGGGCTCATGGACATCTGGATTCCCGGGGGCGCGGACTTCCGTGACTACATCCGGCAGTTCGCGGCGCGCCAGGACATCCAGTACGCCGAGCCGACGTATATCGACCACCCGTTCTTCACGCCGAACGACCCCAGCTACAGCTACCAGTGGCACATGATGCAGATCGGGATGGAGCGCGCCTGGGACTACCTTCCCAGCCGCGGCAGCACCTCCGTGATCGTCTGCGTTCAGGACACCGGCGTGGCCTATGAGAACTTCGGTACCTACACGGTGGCCCCCGATCTTGACGGGCTGACCTTCGTGCTGCCTTACGACGCCGAGGACGACGACGGGCATCCGAACGACGTGAACGCCCACGGCACCCACGTCACCGGCACCATCGCGCAGCGGACCCACAACAGCGTTGGCGTGGCGGGCATGGCCGACGGCGTGAGCATCATGCCGGTCCGCACGCTCGGGGGCGGCGGAACGCACGCGGTCTTCGCGGAGGGCGTCACCTACGCGACGGACAACGGGGCCGACATCATCAACTACAGCGGCGGCGGCTCGGACAGCACCACCAAGCACGACGCCGTGATCTACGCCGCCGACAACGGCGTCCTCTACATCGCGGCGATGGGCAACGACAACACCGAGGACCCGCCGAGCGGCTACCCCGGCCGCTACCCGGAGGCCGTGGGCGTCGTCGCCATCGACTACACCCTGGCTCGCGCGCCGTACTCCAACTACGGCGCCGACAGCGACATCAGCGCGCCCGGCGGCGACAACAGCGAAGACATCTTCGGCGACGGATATGCCGACGGCGTCCTGCAGCAGACGTACGCGACCACCGGCAACCCCACCAGCGGGTACACCTACCGGTTCTTCGAGGGCACCTCGATGGCCACGCCGCACGTGTCGGGCCTCGCGGCGTTGCTGTGGTCCCAGGGCGTGTACAACACCCCCGGCAAGATCAAGACCCACATCTACGAGACCGCCAAGGACATGGGCGATCCGGGCAAGGACAACGTCTTTGGCTGGGGCCGGATTCGGGCCGACGTCGCCCTCGCCCCGTGGCTGAGCTGGGTCGGCACCGGGGGCTACGTGAGCGACGGGGTGGACCCCGAGAGTGGAGATTCGGTGGCGGCGGCCACCAGCTTCAACTACCGGGTGAAGTACCGGGATGCGAGCGGCGCAGCTCCCACCACGGCGCGCGTGGTGATCGAGCGGCTGAAGTGCGCCGCGGGCGGAGGCGTTGCCTGGGAGGTGTGGGCCGGCAAGAACATGACCCTCGAGTCGGGGACGATCGCCGGGGGCGCCGTCTACCACGTGGCGACGACCCTGCCCACCAACCACACCTACCGCTACTGGTTCAAGTTCTACGATAGCACGGGCGCGAAGGTGTTGGGCCCGCCCACCAACGTGAAGACCGGGCCGGCCATCTACGGCGCGCCCTACCTCTGCTGGACCGGCATGACCTACTACACCACCGACGGCGTGCACCCGGACTCCGGTCCGGTCGATACGACCTTCGAGTTCAAGGTCCTCTACCTGGACAGCCGCAACGAGGCTCCCACCACCGCTGAGCTTCGCATCAAGCGGAACGGGGCGTTGTACAAGACCAAGGCCCTGCTGGCAGCCGCCGGCGGCAGCTACCGGTTCGGCAAGGTCTACAAGGCCTTGTGGAAGGCCTCACAGTCCGGAACCTACGAGTACCGGTTC
>VGFB01000342.1 GCA_016869015.1 Armatimonadota bacterium | reverse complement strand
AGTTCGAGGCGGGCGGCGCCCTGCGCGGGAAGGTGGGTGAGATCCCCCTCGGCGTCGATACCAGTCGCTTCGCTCCGCCGGAGAGCGCCCCGCCGATGCCGCACGGGCTGCACGCGCAACCGGGCGACCGGCTCGTGCTGATGGTGGGCGGGCTTCATCCGCGGAAGCGCCACGATCTGCTGATCGAGGCGGCCCCGCACATCCTCGCTCGCGTCCCGGAGGCCAAACTGGTGATCGTCGGCGGTCCCTTCGAGGACGTCGGGCCCGAGTACGAGGCCGGGCTCCGCGAGCGCGCGGCCGAGCTGGGGGTGAAGGAGCGCGTGCTCTTCGCCGGCCGGCGGGACGATGTGCCCGCCATCCTGCGGGTCTGCGAGGTGTTCGCGCTGCCGTCGGATCAGGAGGGTCTGCCCGGGTCGGTGCTGGAGGCGATGGCAACCGGCAAGCCGTGCGTGGTCACCCCGGTCGCCGCAGCGCCCGTACTCGACGGCGACACCGGGCTGGTCGTGCCCCACAGCGATGCCCCGGCCCTCGCGGAAGCGATCACCCGCCTGCTGCAGGACCGCGGACTCGCGGCGGCGATGGGGCGCGCGGCCCGACAACGCGCCGTGGATGCTCACTCCCTGGAAGCGACCGTCCGCCGGTATGAGGAGCTCTACGAGAAGCTGATCTGACGCCCGCGGGGCGCGAAGCACCCCTATCCGCCGGGGCTCCGGTTCGGGGCAGAGGGGGTCTCAGTCTTGATGAGCTCCGACGCGCCCGCCGCGGCGGCCGCGACGAAGGCGACCTGGCGGTTCAGCTCCTCGCCATCGAGGATGCGCGTGGCAGTGGCGAGACTGAACCACAGGTCGAGGTCCTTGTCCAACCCGAACTTCCCCTGATACAGGTCGTAGTTCTTCCGGAGCACGCGGATGAGGTCGTTGGCGGCCACGTTCCGCGGGGCGCGCCCCAGGTAGCTCTGCACCACGACGTAGTCTCCGGCTAACCGCACGTAGACATCCGGCCCCTGGAAGACGAAGCGGAACGCCTGTACGTCTTCGACCCATTCCGACTGCCACTCGCACTTCGCCACGAGCGGGTCCAGCACATCCCGCGGCGTCGCGGCCTTGGGTGCGGTCGGGGTCTCCGACGACGTCTCATCGGCGGCGTGCAACGCGATGCCGACCCCTCCCAGCAACAGCGCAACCACCAGCAAGACGACCGACGGACTTCTCATCCTTCGCCTCCCCCAAGGGTCCCGCGCGCGACTGGCTCGGCCCGGTCGGAGGTGTGGCTCCGTACCCGGTTGAACGCTCGCCTGGGACGATTCGTTCGACATGGGAGGACCGCCATGCTCAGGAAGCACACCGTCTCGGTGAAGGGCCCGCGCCTCTGGCAGGGCATCCCCTCGATCGAGCGTGCCGCCCACGGCCGCTTATGGTGCGCCTTCTTCTCCGGGGGCACCCACGAGCCGCACCCGGACAACTGCCTCCTGCTGACGACCAGCGAGGACGATGGCGAGACATGGGAGGCGCCCCGCACGCTGATCGATCCGCCCGGAGCGACGCGCGTCTTCGATCCGTGCCTGTGGCACGACCCGACGGGGAAGCTGTGGCTCATCTACAACCAGGCCAACCTCGACCGCTCGGAGCACTCCCTGTGGGCCCTCACGACGATCGGCTCCGGCAGCCGCTCGCCCGCGTGGTCCGAGCCCCGCCCGATCGACCTCGCGGTGCCCTTCGCCTTCCGGCTGAACAAGCCCACCGTGCTGAGCTCCGGTGCATGGCTCCTGCCGGTCACCTGGGCCCGGGAGGCGCCGGGTGACTGGTTCGCCGGGGACCGGCAGCTGCAGGGCGTGGCGGTCTCAGGCGATGCGGGTGTGTCATGGGCCCTCCACGGCGCCGTCGAGGCCCCCGCCTGGGCCCTTGAGAACATGATCCTGGAGCGCGGGGACGGATCGCTGCTGATGCTGATCCGTACCGGGGCCGGGCTGCTCTACCAGAGCCGTTCGACCGACGGCGGCGTGAGCTGGACCGCGTCCCGGCCGACGGAGATCGTCAACCCCGGGGTGCGCTTCTGCCTACGGCGGCTCGCATCGGGCCGCGTGCTGCTCATCAACACACCTGACCCGAAGGAGCGGCGGACGATGTACGCGTACCTCTCGGAGGCCGATGACGGCACGGAGTGGGGGCCGGGGCTGCTCCTTGACGACCGCACGGCCGTCTCGTACCCGGACGCCGTTGAGGGGCCCGACGGCGTCATCCACATGGTCCACGACTGCGACCGCCAGGGCGCGGGGGAGATCCTCTACCGCAGCTTCACCGAGGAGGACCTCCTGACGCTGTAGGCGCCGACCGGGGACAAGCGTGCGGGGCGCGTCGGCAGACGCGCCCCGCACGTGGTTACCGTGTTCGCCGGCCGGCGGCGGCTACTGCTTGGGCCGCACGATCAGCCAGATGATCAGGGCCAGGATCGGGAGGAAGAACCCGAACACGGCCCATCCGGCTGCTGACCCGCCTCGCCTCGTGGCATCCTTGTAGAGGAAGACCGCGATCCCGATCGAGACCGCGAGGCTAACAAGCATCATCACGACCCAGACGATGATGCCGACTCCCATGGCCGCCGCGGCTTCCGGCGGGATCTCCCCAGTGGTCTCCTGAGCGAGCGCGACCGACGCCAGGAGCAGCGTCAACAACGCGATCAGAGCGGCGAGCCTGCGGCCTTGTGTCATGTCCGGATTCCCCCTTGGTGGTGATCCGTCACGCAACGGGCTCAGCATCGATCCTATCATGCCTCAAACAGCTGCCGAACGCAAGGGGGTTCCGGAAGGCGGGGACTCAGATCAGCGCCGCGTCCATCGGGCCGACGCGCCGAAGCTCGATGGACTCCAGGTCGGCGACGCCCAGCCCATACTGCTCGGCGGCCCGCTGGATGTGGCTGGGGAAGGGGTCCAGCGGCCAGTCTCGGCCCGTGACCTCGCGTCGTTTCCCCTGCAGGATCGCCAGCGCCACGCTGTCGAGCGCCACCGCGTCGGTAGACAGCAGAATCCCGTTGTACCTCCAGCGGGCCGGCGGCGCGCCGACGGGGAGGTCGTAGGCCGGCTCGAGGCAGTCCATCACATGCAGTCGGGTGCGGTCGCGGCAGGGCCTGAGCTTCAGGATCTGCGGGACCCGGCCACCCCCGTCGGACAGCGCGTCGTGTCGGAGGCCGTTCGCCGCCGCGTTCAGGTAGTTCGCGATGGCGCCGGCCAGTCCGACGGCGGGATGGGGCGAGAGGCACGGCACGTTCGCCAGGGCCGTCACCTCGGGACCCAGGAGTCGGGTCAGCGACTCCTGGTACTCCCCCGAGCCGGCTCCGTAGCAGCGGACGCCCGGCCCCTCGTGGCGAATGGCGAACCCGGCCTGGTACAGCTCCTGCTCATCGGCCGAATAGACGAGCATCCGCTCCTCCGCCACGCCCGCGCGCGCCGCCGTCGTGCAGAGCGCGTCCACGACCTCCGGGGTCACGGGCACGGGCGAGGCCGCGATCTGGACAGCCAGCGTATCGCGCAGCCCGAAGAAGCGCCGGCGCGCCGCGGCGTCGGTGGCCTCGCCGGTCAAGCGACGCACGGCGGCGGTCACCAGTTCCAGGATCCGGTCGTAGCCGGGAGCGCCGGGCCCCTCGGCCCGGGCGAGCACCACCGTGCTTCGCGGCTGCGCGTGCGTCGGCGCCCCGAGCGCCCATCCGCCCGTCACCGCTCCCAGGGCGGCCAGGAAGGTCCGCCTGCTCAGCCGTCGGCTTCCCAGTTCGTCTGCCACGTGTGGCCTCGCCGAGTCGCGTTCAGTGCCCCCTCGCGGGGCCTGGTCCGTGGGCCGGCCCGGCCCTGCTCGTTTGGACAGGCTTGAGCGGCCCGGGTTTCCCAACCCAGGCAAGATGGATGATTGACATGTCGTGCTCATGGGTATTGACAATAGCAGACTCAACCATTATACTGCCCACCGAACAGGACCGGCCGAGACCCGAGTCGGTGACGCAGACGGGGTGTTCGGCCGTCCCCAAAGGAAGAAAAGGCGGTGACACCCGGTGGCTAAGGCAATCGGCATTGACTTGGGAACGACGAACTCCGTGGTCGCGGTGGTCCAGGCGGGCGACCCAACGGTCATCACCAACGCCGAGGGGAGCCGACTGACCCCGTCGGTGGTGGCGTTCAGCAAGACGGGCGAGCGCCTGGTGGGCCAACCGGCCAAGCGCCAGGCGGTGCTCAACCCCGAGCGCACCGTCGCCAGCATTAAGCGGAAGATGGGCACCCGGGACCGGACGACCATCGACGGGAAGGAGTACACGCCCGAGCAGATCTCCTCGATGGTCCTCGAGAAGCTCAAGCGCGAGGCCGAGAACTACCTGGGTGAGCCCGTGAAGCAGGCGGTCATCACCGTGCCCGCTTACTTCAACGATACCCAGCGCACGGCCACCAAGCAGGCCGGCGAGATCGCCGGCCTCGAGGTTCTGCGCATCATCAACGAGCCGACCGCGGCGGCACTGGCCTACGGGCACCAGGTCGAGAAGAAGGAGGCCACGATCCTGGTCTACGACCTGGGCGGCGGCACCTTCGACGTCTCGATCCTGGATGTCGAAGTCGATAAATCGAGCGAAGAGCGCGACTTCTATGAGGTGAAAGCCACCTCCGGCGACACGCAGCTTGGCGGTGACGACTTCGATGAGCGCCTGGTCGACTTCATCGCCGAGGAGTTCAGGCGCGAGCAGGGCATCGACCTGCGGAAGGACCGCCAGGCGCTCCAGCGCCTGCGCGAGGCGGCGGAGAAGGCCAAGTGCGAGCTGTCCACGACCGTGCAAACGCAGCTCAGCCTGCCCTTCATCACGTCCGTCGAGGGCGAGGGCCCCAAGCACCTGGAGATGACGCTCACGCGGGCGAAGTTCGAGGAGCTGATCCACGACCTCATCGAGAAGACGACGGTCGCGATCGATCAGGCCCTCAAGGACGCGAAGCTCACCAAGGACGACATCGATGAGGTAATCATGGTCGGCGGCTCCACCCGCATCCCGGCGGTGCAGGAGCTGGTCCGCAACCGCCTGGGCAAGGAACCGAAGCGCGGCATCAACCCCGATGAGGTCGTAGCCGTTGGCGCGGCAATCCAGGCGAACATCCTCTCCGAGGGCACCGGCGCGCAGATGGTCCTGGTCGATGTGACGCCGCTGACGCTGGGCGTCGAGACCAAGGGCGATGTCTTCGACGCCCTCATCGAGCGGAATACGGCCATCCCGACCAAGGTCTCCCGCGTGTACACCACGGCGGCGGATTTCCAGCCCACCGTCGAGATCCACGTGCTGCAGGGGGAGCGCGCCCACGCCAGCCAGAACAAGTCCCTGGGCCGCTTCCACCTGGACGGCATCCCGCCCGCTCCCGCCGGCATGCCGCAGGTCGAGGTCACCTTCGACATCA
>VGFB01000341.1 GCA_016869015.1 Armatimonadota bacterium | reverse complement strand
GTTGAGGTCGCAGAGCGCCACGCACTCGGCGTCCGGGTGGCTCTGGAACCCCTGGATGTGGAACTTGCCGATCCCGGCGCCGATGACACCGGCGCGGACTCTACGGACCTTCTCGGCCATGGTGACAACCCTCCCCAGGGATATGTTCGCGACATGACGTCATGAGGCGTGACGCCGCTGACGGCCCGTTTCGACGGACGACGGTCGCTACCCTCCCAGGGCCCGCACGAGGCGCCGAACGGCCTCGGACTCAGGGTCCAGGCGGCAGGCGTGGCGCGCCCGCGCCAGCGCCTCCTCGCGCCGGCCGAGCTTGGCGAGAGCGATGGCGAGCTTGGCGTACCCCGAGGCCTCGTCCGGCAGGAGCTCGACCACTACGAGGAAGGCCTCGACCGCCTGGGCGTAGTTGCCCGAGTACAGGTTGGCGAGCCCGACGTTGTAGTGGGCGTCCGCGTCGCGCGGCTTCTCGTTCAGCCACTGACGGTACTCGCGCTCCATGTCGTCCACCGCCGCCGAGAGCGACTGCTTCGGCGCGCCGTCGAGCCGCCGGCCGCAGTGCTTGCAGAAGGCGTCCTCGACGGCGATGTCCTGACCACAGCCCGGGCAGTTCATGGGTCTGTCCCTCGAGGCTTCTCGTCGTCCGGCTGAGTCACGGTTCGCAGATCGCCCTGCCGCCGGGTAAAGCCGATCCCGTCCAGGTGCTCGACGAGCGGGACGACATACTTGCGGGAGGACTGGGTGAGGTCACGCACGTCGGCGATCGTAAGCGGTCCGGCCTCGCGGAAGCGCTCCCGCATGAGGCGCTGCACCGCGTCCAGCGTCTGCCGGTGGTAGAGGTGTTCGCCGACCGCCACCAGATCGCCGGACTCGATGAGCCGGCCCAGGAGCGCCTGAGCCTCGGAACGCGACACGCCGGCCGCCGCCAGGAACTCGTCGCGCGTGGGCGGAGCAAAGCGGCCCCCGAGCGCCAGCGCCTGCATCGCCTCCAGCGCCCGCTGATGCGCCGCGGACAGCCGGACCGCGTGCCCGGCGAGACGCACGCCCGAGGCCCCCGGCGCGATCTCTCCGGCGGCGGCCAGTCGCGCCAGCGCGTCGTCGAGGAGCGTCGGCGCCGGCCGTCGGAGCGCCGCCTGCAGAGCGTCCTTCGCCATGGCCTCGCTGAGCGGCTGAGCTTCATGGTGCGCCGAGAGGGCCGCAAGCACGCTCTCGCACAGAGCCGCGTGCGCCGGCGCCGCGACGTGCAGTGGGCCATCCCGTAGCTGCGTTACCTCGCCCCCCACAACCAACTCCGCCACGACGTGCGCCGCCTCCTCCGCGTCGAGCTGCAGGGCCGCGGCGAGGTCGCGCGCCGCAAAGGGGGTCGGTCCACGCGCCGCAGTCCACTCGCGGGCCAGGTCCAGCGTGCTGCCCGACTCGCCGGCCTCCAGCCGGGCCACGGCACTGGGGTCTGTGCCCCGATGGCGAACGGGCGCCGGCTCAAGGACGATCGCCCCGCCGATGGTTGCCATCGGCGAATAGGAGCGGATGACACAGCGATCGCCGCGAGCCGCGGCGACCAGGCCTTCCAGGCGGATCTGGGCGATCGACGAACTGCCCGGGGCGAGGGCCTCGCGGTCCATGAAGTAGACCCGCCCCAGTCGCTCGGCGGTGCCGTGGTGCAGTCGCACGCGGGTCCGCTGCTTCAGCGGGCCCGGAGCGCGTGGGAGGAGGCTCAGCCGCACATCCAGCAGGCCGCTCGGCTGCATGCTCCCGGGCGCGCAGAGCGTGTCCCCACGCTCCACTCCCTCCCCGCTGACACGCATCAGGTTCACGGCCACCCGTCGCGCGGCGACAACTTCGGACACGTCCGCGCCATGGGTCTGCAGGCCTCGCACCCGCGCGGTGAGTCCGCGGGGGAGGATCTCAACCTCGTCCCCCTCCTCCAACCGCCCGCGCACAAGCGTGCCCGTCGCGACCAACCCGAAGCCCGGCATCGAGAACGTGCGGTCAATCGGGAGCCGCGCGGGGCCGCGGATATCCCGTCGCGCCACGGCAGCCGCGACCTCCGCGAGGGTCTGCGAGAGCTCCTGGAGGCCCTCGCCCGTACGCGCCGAGGTCCGCACCAGAGGGGCGTCCTGCAACGGCGAGCCGCGCAGGGCGTCGCGGACATCCTCCTCGGCCAGGGCGGCGAGCTCTTCATCCACGAGGTCGATCTTCGTGAGGACGACGATGCCGGTGTCGATGCCCAGCAACGCGAGGATGTCGAGGTGCTCGACCGTCTGGGGCATGACGCCCTCGTCGGCGGCTACGATGAGCAGCACGAGGTCGATCCCCGTCGCTCCGGCCAGCATGTTCTTGATGAACCGCTCGTGACCCGGCACGTCGACAAGACCCAGACGCGTGCCGTCGGGCAGGTCGAGGTGTGCGAAGCCGATGTCGATGGAGAGCTCGCGCTCCTGCTCCTCAGCGAGGCGGTCTGTGTTGATCCCGGTGAGGGCCTTGACCAGCTCAGTCTTGCCGTGATCCACGTGACCGGCGGTGCCGACGACAACGCTGGGCACGGACGGAGGTGTGGGCGCCACGAGGGCACGCTCCCAGTCAGGCTATGGTTGCAGCTTCGGCGCACGGCCGGGCGTGTCCTCCCGCGAGTCGGCGCCCTTGCCGGGCCGGGCCGAGGCGTCGCCCGCGGCATCGCGCAGGGAATCCGCAGCGTGATCTCCGTCACCGGGTAAACCCGGCCGCCACCTACTACGTTCTATAGAAGGACAGCACCCGTCGAAGGAGGACGAGGATGAAGCTGGCCGGCAGCATCGCGGTTGCCCTGATGGCCACGGCGGCGGTCGGGGCGGCGGAGGGCGACGAGCCCACGACCATCTCGCTGGACATCACCAACGGCAACGTTCACGAGGCCCTGGCGCTGATCGCGCGGCAGGGCGGGCTCAACATCAGCGTCGACTCGAAGGTCACCGGAGTCGTGACGGCCGGCCTGAGGGACATCACACCGGCGGAGGCGCTGAGGGTGATCGCCTCGGCAGTCGGCGCGCGCGTGCGCCTGGACGGGGACGTGCATGTGGTCGAGCCGAAACCCCTCCCGCACGAGCGCCCGGTGTCGCGGCCTGCTGTGGGCACCGGGACCGTCGTAGCGCCAACGCCGCCGGGAGGGCGCGTCGGCGACATAGTGGTCGGTGACGAACAGGTCATCCGCGTGATCCAACTGCAGTACGCCGATCCGGCGCTCATCGCGGCGGCCTTCGGCGGGAGCGTGATCGGCGGGAACGCCGGCATGTTGGGCGGGAGTCCCTTCCACCCGCGCGGCGGCGGCGGTTATGGCCGCGGCGGGGGCTATGGACGCTCGACCGGGTACAACGACTACGGCGGGTACGGGGGCGGCTACGGATCCGGCGGAGGCTACGGCCGGCGCAGCGGATCTGGTGGCTACGGAGGCGGGGACCGACCGTTCGGTGGCAGTCGCGTCGGCACGTCGGGGTATGGCGGATACTGAGGCGGCAAGCCGGGGTCATGTCCCGGCCGCCTCCCGCCCGCTGTTCAGAAGCGAGGGACCTCCCCCGGAAGAGGTCCCTCGCTTCGCGTTCCGACGGCGGTCTCAGGCCTCGGTTCCAGGGCCTGAGGGCCGCCCGTCTGGTGATTGGCTCAGCTTTGCGCTATAATGGGGCCACGCTGCGGGACGAGGGCGATCTGCCAAGGATAGTCTCCATGAAGCTGCGTTGGGTTGCGGCCGGTACGGTAAGCGTGCTCCCGTTGTTGGTCACCGGATGCCTCCAGGGCCGGGGGCCCGCCGGCGATGTCGGGAACATCGCCATGCGCGCCAACAGCCCCTTGCCGGCCCTGGTGCAGGCGGGGCAAGCGTACCTCAAGCAGGATGAGCCGAACGATGCGTTCATCGTGCTGAGGCGTGCCGTCACGCTCGACCCCAAGAGCTACGACGCACACCTCGGGCTCGCGAAGGCGTGCGCCGAGCTGGGGGAACTGACCATCGGGCTGGCCGCCGCCGAAGCCGCCGCCCGCCTGAAGCCCCAGGAGGCCGAGCCGCTGTTCGCGGCCGGAGCGATCTGTTCGGCCGCGTGGAAGCTCGATCCGGCGGAGGATTACTACGGCCGGGCCGTGAAGCTCAACCCGAAGCACGCCGAGGCCTGGCGCGATCTCGGTCGCATCCGGCTCCGGCGCGCGGCCGTCGCCGGGGGGTCGCCGAAGCCCGCGATCGAGGCGCTCGAGCGGGCGCGCGGCCTGGGCACGAAGGACGCGGAGGGGAGCGCCCTTCTGGCCGAGGCGTATGCCCGCAGCGAGCGGTACAACGACGCCATCGCGGGGTACACCCGGGCCGTCGCTCTGGACCCCTCGAGCGCCGACTACGCGCGGAACCTGGCCTGGTTGCTGCTGATGCAGGGCAACGCTCTGGATAAGGCCCGCGAGCTGGCGCTAAAGTCCGATGAGCTGCAGCGGGGGGACGGCGACGCGCTCGTGGCGGCCGCCGTGGCGTTGCTGCGGCAGGAACGCCTGGACGAGGCGATCGCGGAACTGCAGGAAGCTGTCAAGGCGGTCGGCTCAAACGCGGATGCGTATGCCTTCCTGGCGCGGGCCGCGGTGCGGCGAGGTCGACCGGCGGACTACAAGCTGGCCATCGACGCGCTGAAGTACATGCGGGGCATGGAGCTGACGCCACGGCACGTGTCTCCCGCGGAGTTGGATGAGCTGGTTCAGGAGATCGGTATCGGGGTACAACGAATCCAGGCGGCGCAGCCGTAGTCCGCCCCCGGACCCCGACAGGAGGGCCCCCTGATGCAGCGGCGCGGCATCCGGACCTTGCGGATCGTCTCCATCCTCAAGAAGGTCGGCCTGTTGGCGGCGCTGGGAGCCGTCGGGTACGGGGGGTACCTGTACTACCTGAGCAGCCGTCCGGCCTTGCCCGAAGTGGGCGCCGACTGGGTCGCGCAGCAGTACCTCTTGTGCCTGCAGACAAAGGACTACCAGGACGCGTACCTGCTGGCGAGCGAGTCGGCCCAGGGGCAGACCAACCCCGGCATGATGGCAGAGACGTGCAAGGAGGTCTACTCCGCCATCGACGGCTGGCAGTTCGGTGTGCCGAAGTACGCCTTCACCCACGCCTCGGCTTCCGTACCGGTGACGTTGCGCTACCGGCCGGCCTGGTCCCCTCAGGACACGTCGAGCATGGACGGGGCGATGGACTTCAAGCTGGAGAACGGCGAGTGGCGGCTGGTAGTGGCGGTGCCCTTTGCGACCGCCATCATGAAGCAGCGCGACGAGCAGCACTTCGCCGGGAAGCGTCAGCAGTAGCCTCGCAGCCGCGCGGTCAGCATGCGCGCGGCACCCCCCAGGCGGATCAGCGCCCGGGCTCCGTAATAGGCCGAAGCCCCCACCCGACCTCGATAGTGCTTCGCGTAGTAACGCAGCAAGCTGCGATGCGACTC
>VGFB01000340.1 GCA_016869015.1 Armatimonadota bacterium | reverse complement strand
CCTGGGCGAAGCTGGCGTTGGCCTTGTCCATCTTGTTCACGACGGCGATCATCGGCTTGCCCATGCCCCTGGCCGTCGCGAAGACCTTCTCCGTGTGCACCTCGACGCCCGCGACGCCGTCGACGACCAGCAGCGCGCCCTCCGCTACCCACAGCGAGAAGATGACGTCCGCGATGAAGTCGGCGTAACCGGGCGTGTCGATCAGGTTGACCTTGGCGCCCTTCCACTCGCAATGGCACAGCGCGGGCACGATCGAGATCTTCCGCTCGACCTCCTCGGGCTCATAGTCGCTCACCGCGTTGCCGTCGTCGACGCGCCCCAGGCGCGTGACGGCCCCGGCCGTGAAGAGCAGGGCCTCGTTGAGCGTCGTCTTGCCCGCACCGCTGTGGGAGATGATCGCCACATTGCGGATCTGATCGGTGGAATGGCTGGGCATCCGAAACTGCCTCCTGCAATCGACTCAGGCGCCGCGGCCTTGCCGGCGGCCGCCCGACGGGCGGATCGCGCCTCAGCGCGCGCGGGACACGACCTTCGTGACGCGCCACGCCTTGCTCTTGCTCAGCGGCCGGCACTCGGCGATCTCGACCCGGTCGCCCTCGTGGCAGTCGTTGGCTTCGTCGTGCGCCTTGAACCGGCTGCTGCGCCGCAGCACCTTCTTGTACACCGGGTGCCGGGTCAGGCGCTCGACGCTCACCACGACGGTCTTATCCATCTTGGCGCTGACGACCACGCCCTCTTTGGTCTTCCGCGTGCTCCGGGCTTCCGTAGCCATGCGTGCAACCTTCCTATCAGTCCCCGTCCCGGGACTCGTCCGTCAGGTCGGCAGCCCGACCTGCGAGGGTCTCAGCGGTTGCGGGCCAGTTCTCTCTCGCGCTGGATCGTCTTGATCCGGGCGATGGCCTTGCGGTACTTCCGGATGCGCTTGGGGTCCTCGACCTGCCCGGAGGACAGCCGGAAGCGCAAGTTGAACAGGCTCTCCGAGACGTGGTTCAGCCGCTCGACCAACTCGTGATCGCTGAACGAGCGCAGGCGCTCCAGGAACTCACTGGTGGTCTTGCTGTCGTCAGGCATGGCTCGCCTCCTCCCGCGATACCACGCGCGTCTTGATCGGGAGCTTCATCGCCGCCAGTCGCATGGCTTCGCGAGCCGTGTCGTCGGCCACGCCGCTCATCTCAAACAGCATCCGACCGGTCTTGACGACCGCCACCCAGAACTCCGGCGTCCCCTTGCCCTTGCCCATGCGCGTCTCGGCGGGCTTCTTCGTCACGGGCTTGTCGGGGAAGACGCGGATCCAGACTTTCCCGCCGCGGCGGGCGTGACGGGTCATCGCCACGCGAGCGGCCTCGATCTGGCGGCTGGTCAGCCAGCAGGGCTCCAGGGCCTGCAGGCCGTAGTCGCCGAAGGAGAGCCGAGCGCCCCGCTCGGGTCGGCCGCGCATGTTGCCGCGATGATGGCGGCGGAACTTGGTCCTCTTAGGCATCAACATCGTTGCGTTCTCCCTCCTCGGGAGTCTGCTCGGGCACGGCCGGCTCGGAGGTCGGCGCCCCGGCCGGCTCCGGCTCCGCTACGGGCTCGGGCGACGGCACCACAGCGATCGGCTCCGCCGGGGGCGCCTCGGGCTCGCCCACCGCCTCCGCGGCCACCTCCACCGTCTCCGCCGCCGCGGCTTCCGGCGCCTCCGGCTCCTCACGCCGTGCGGACACGCCCGGCGTCTCCGCGCGCTCCCGTGCCTGCTCGAAGGCTCGCCGCCGCTCGGGCATGATGTCGCCCTTGTAGATCCACACCTTGATCCCGATGTTGCCCTGATTGGTCTTGGCCTGCGCCAGGCCGTAGTCGACGTCGGCGCGCAGCGTGTGCAGCGGCACCCGTCCGGTCGGGCTCTTCGCGCTCTCCGAGTGGGCGATCTCAGCCCCGCCCAGGCGGCCGCTGATCTTGATCTTCATGCCCTGGCCGCCGGCCTTCATGGTGCGCTGAAGGGCCTGGCGCATGGCCCGCCGGAAGCTGATCCGGCGCTCGATCTGATGCGCGATGCTCTCCGCCACAAGCTGGGCATCCACCTCGGGCCGCTTGACTTCCTCGACGGTGAGATGCACCTTGCGGCCGACCGCCTGCTGGATGTCCTTGTTCAGGCGGTCCACACCGGCGCCGGACCGGCCGATGACCACGCCGGGCTTGGCCGTCCGCACGATGACGGTCACCGTATCAGCAGTCCGCTCGATCGCGATGGAACTGACCGAGGCGTTGCGCAGCCGTTCACGGATCAGCTTCCGGATGCGCACGTCATCGATCAGCTGCTCCCGGTAGCGCGCATCCTCCGCGAACCACCGGCTCATCCACGGGCGGATGATGCCCAGTCGCAGGCCATACGGGTGCACCTTCTGTCCCATGCCGGAACCCCTCGCTTTGGGGATGGCCCGAGGCGCTCGACCTCGGACCTACTCCTCTTCGCCGTCCGTCAGCACAACGGTGATGTGACAGGTCCGCTTCTTGATGCGGTCCACGCGGCCTCGAGCCCGATAGCGCACGCGCGGCATCGTCACACCGTCATCCGCCGTGGCCGTCTTCACCGTCAGCGCCTCGGGCTCCAGGGCGAAGTTGTTCTCCGCGTTGGCGGCCGCCGACTTGAGCACCTTGTCCAGCAGCGCCGCCGCCGGGCTGGGCTGAACCGCCAGGATCGCGCGGGCCTCAGCCACGCCGCGGCCCCGGATCAGGGCGGCGTAGCGCCGGACCTTCTGGGGACCGCAACGGAGGAATCGGGCGATCGATCGGACTTCCATGGTCGACGACTCCTTCAACCCTTCAGAGCGCTCTCAACGACAGCGGCGCGGCTAGCGGCCCACCTTCGTGGTGCGTTCCCCGCGCCCGCCGCTCATGCCCCGGTACGTTCGCGTCGGGGAGAACTCCCCGAGCTTGTGGCCCACCATGTTCTCGGTGATCAGCACGGGGATGTGGCGGCGGCCATCGTAGACGGCGATGGTGTGGCCGACCATCTCCGGTAGGATCGTCGAGCGCCGCGACCAGGTACGGATGACCTGCTTGCGGTTATCGGCGTTCAGCCGCGCGATCTTCTTCACCAGGCTCTCGTCGGCGAAGGGGCCCTTCTTGATGGACCTGGGCATCAGCTGTCCTCCGTCTATCCGTTGCGGTCGACTCCGCGGTTCACTCGGCAGGCCGCGGCCTGTCCCTACTTCGTCCGCCGCCGCACGATCTGCTTGTCGCTGGGCTTCTTCACGCGCGTCTTCTTCCCCAGGGTCGGCTTCCCCCACGGGCTGACCGGGCTGGGGCGCCCCACCGGAGCCTTGCCCTCGCCGCCGCCGTGGGGGTGATCCACCGGGTTCATGACCGTGCCGCGGACCGTCGGCCGCCAGCCCTGGTGGCGCCGGCGTCCGGCCTTCCCCGCGTCCTGCGTCAGGTGCTCCTCGTTGCCCACCGTTCCCACCGTCGCGCGGCACCGCTGGAACACCAGCCGCATCTCGCCGGAGGGCAGCCGCAAGGTCGCGTACTTGCCCTCCTTCGCGACGATCTGCGCCGAGGCGCCGGCGCTGCGGGCGAGCTGAGCGCCCCTCTCCGGCTGCAGCTCCACACAGTGGACGGTGGTCCCAACCGGGATGCTCTCCAGCGGCATGCAGTTGCCCGGGCGGACCGGCACGCGATCGCCGGACACGATCTTCGCCCCCACCTTCAGCCCCGCGGGAGCCAGGATGTAGGCCTTGACCCCATCGGCATAGTGCAGGAGCGCGATGTGAGCGGAGCGGTTCGGGTCGTACTCGACCGAAGCCACCGTGGCCAGGATGCCGTCCTTCGCCCGCTTGAAGTCAATCTGCCGGTACCGGCGGGGAACGCCGCCGCCGCGGTGGCGGACCGTGATCGTTCCCGTGTTGTTCCGTCCGGCGTGCACCTTCCGGCGGCGGGTCAGGGACCGCTCCGGCGCCTTCTTGGTCAGATCGCTCGTGTCGAGCGGCCGGTAGCGCCGCCGACCGGGCGATGTGGGCTTCACGTTGCTCTTGGGAGGCATCGCTTCTCACCTTGCTCGCGGGTGGCTCAACTCGCCCTTCCAGGCACCCGCGCCGTCAACTTCGCACTCCGCACTTCGCACTTCGCACTCCGCACTTCGCACTCCGCACTTCGCACTCCGCACTCCGCACTCCGCACTGCCGTCCCTACCCGCCCAGAACGTCGATCGTCTGTCCCTGGGCCAGGGTCACGATGGCCTTCTTCCGTCGGGCCGTCGTCCCGATCCGGTACTTGAAGCTCTGGCGCCGGTCCTTGCCGCGCACGTTCATGGTGTTGACCTGGACCACCCGCACACCCCACAGCGCCTCCACCGCCCGTCGGATCTCCGTCTTGTTCGCCCTCGGGTCCACCTCGAACGTGTACTTGCTCTGCTGGCCGCTCTCGGTCTGCGCCATGCTCTTCTCGGTCACGACCGGGCGGAGGATGAGCTTCCGGTACTGCGCGAGCATCTCGGGGGTGATCATGACAGCCAGACCTCCTCCAGCTTCTGCAGGCCCGCGCGGGTCAACACGATGCGCTCGGCGCGCAGCAGGTCGTCCAGCGACAGGTGCGGCGCGGTGCGGATCGTGACCAGCGGGATGTTGCGCCCGCTGCGGTAGATCTTCTCGTCGGAGTCCTCATCGGGCCCAATGACCACCAGGATCCTGCCGAAGGCGTCGAGGCTGTCCAGGATCTCGCGGAAGCGTCGGGTCGAGTAGTCCTCGATCTCGAACTGCTCGATGACGGTGAGGCGCGAACCTCGTCGACGGTCGCTGAGTACGGCGAACATCGCCTGCCGACGCATCCGCTTGGGCAAGCCGTCGGTGGTCTTGCGGCCGTGCGGTCCGTGGGCCTTGTTGCCGCCCACGAAGAGGTTCGCCGCGCGGTTGCCGTGACGGGCGTGGCCAGTGCCCTTCTGCCGATACCACTTCGCCGTCGTGGCGACAACCTCGCTGCGGGTCTTCGTATCGACGGAGCCGACCCGCCTCACGCGCCCGAGGCGCACGCTCGCCTGATAGACCAGCGCCTGATTCGGCGGCGCATCGAAGACCTCGTCGGGAAGCGAGATCTGATCGACCTTCTCCCCCTCGCAGTTATACAGCGCTGCCTCAGCCATCCTGGGAGTTCCTTTCGCGCTTCCGGGCGCGGTCAGTTCGCGGTGATGACCAGCAGGCCGCCGTTCGCCCCCGGCACGGCGCCCTTCACCAGCAGCAGGTTGCGGGCGGTGTCGATCTTCACGATCTTTGCGCCCCGCATCGTGTAGCGCTCAGATCCCATGTGACCGGGCTTGCGCACGCCGGCGAAAACGCGGGCCGGATCGGTGGCGCCGGTCGACTGGGGCGCGCGGTGCACCTTGGAGCCGTGTGTCGCCTTGCCCCCATGGAACCCGTGACGCTTGATCCCGCCGGCGAAGCCCTTCCCCTTGGTCA
>VGFB01000339.1 GCA_016869015.1 Armatimonadota bacterium | reverse complement strand
CCTCGAGGAACACGATGAACGCCAGCCCCCGCGCCTTCGCCGCCGCGACCCACTCCGCCACGGTGGCCTTGCCCGTCGAGTAGGTCGTCCGCGCCCCGATGGCGCCGGTGTGCGCGGGCTCAACGGCCGGGAAGCTCACGCCCGGCGACCAGTCCCACGCCGTGCCGAAGCGCGTCTTGTGGGGGTCTTCCAGCATCGCGGCGTCCATCGCTGCGCCGCCCAACTCGCCGCCGAGGGAGGGCTCCGCCAGCCACTTCAGCGCGTTCTCCAGGAGCTTGTAGCCGCCCGAGGGCGCGTTCCGCATCCCGCGCTCGAGCACGACGCCCTCCAGCGTCGTGAGCGCATGGGGACCGATGAGGTACTCGGGCGTGATCCCCAGGTACACGATCCGACCCTTGCCCACCTCGCGGGATGCGATGATCGGGACCTCGCTCCGGTACGTGCCGGGATCGGTCGGCGCCCCGGCCTGCAGCGGCCCCGCCTTGGTCAGCGACCCGCGCCCGCCCTTCACGAGCACCGTCCAGTTCGCGTCCGCGCTGAAGGGGATCGTGTGGTTCTGCGCCCCGATGCGGTAGTGCGGCGTCGGGTACCACAGTGAGGTCACGCCCTCCATCACAGGCGAGGCGACCATGCCGGCGGCGTGAGAGAAGGGGATCTTCCAGGCCGTGCCGACGACCTCGGTCTCGGGATCGGCCGGCATCTCGGCGAACAGAGGCGTGAGGCCCAACGGGTTCAGGAAGGCGTCCTGGGGAGGCTTGTCGGTTGCCATCTGCCCGAAGCTCGAGAACCAGAGGACTCCCCCACCCGCCTCGAGGAACCGCCGCAGGGTCTCGAGGGTCTGGGCGGTCCGCGCGGGCAGCGTCATGTCAGCGTTCGCGCGCCCTAGACCCGTCAGCACCAGGACGTTGGCGCCCTGAACCTGCTCCCAGGTCAGCGGGTTCTCGTCCAGACCGGGATATGGCATCCCGCGCAGCGCGAACCCCGCGGCATTGAGCTTCCGCGCGACCTCGAAGCCGCACCCGCCGCCACTTGTCCCGGCGAACAGGACGGAGGGTTGCTGAGCATGGGCCAAGCCCAGCGTGCCCGTCACCAGCGCCAGGAGGGCTGCAGCCACGGTAGCGATGCGCATGGTCGACCTCCACATCGGGCGAGTCGCGCGCCGCGTGCCGCACCTCCCCGCCGCGGTCGGGCGAGGGCTCCCGCGATCACGCGGTCCGGCGGCGTGGCGCTGCGGCCTCACCGGCCGATCCCGCAGGGCGGGAAGGACGACGGCGGCGGACGGCAAGGATGCCGGCTGCCAGACGCGGCTTAGAGCCCGGCGAGCAGCTCCGCCAGCTTCACTTCCCACATGAAGCCGTAGTACTTGCCCACGGAGGCCAACAGCTTCTCCTCGGCCTCGATGCTCAGGGGGTCACCGGCGGGCTCGCCCGCCGGCGCCGCCTCGGCGACCCACGTCTGCACTTCCGTCAAGCGCTCCCCGAGGTAGGCGCGCACGGCCTCGGACCGGGTCGCACGGTCGACGTCGGCCCGCAAGGCAGCCAGGTCCAGAGCACGGACGGCGGCCGGGGTGAAGTCGGCGGTCTCGAGTTCCGCTCGCAGAGCCGTGCCGTCGGCGCGCAGCCTGGCGAGGACCTCGGCATTCGGGCTGCCGGGGAACTCCCAGAACGCCAGGTGCAGACGACGACGGTCGGGCGGGTAGGTGATCCGCGTCTCCACCGGGTAGTCGGTGGGGCGGAACTCGACTTCCGCGGCCTCCTGCGGGAGAAGCGCCAGGGCGCAGGGGCCGTCGCCCTCGCCGTTGGCGACGTCGAAGACCTCATCGTAGTAGACAGCCCACCAGGCCTCAGAGGCGGGGAGGGTCGCCGGCGTGCCCTGCTCGATCAGCGCGCCCGGGGTCTGCACCCGCCGGGCGCCGTCGCGGCGGTTCCAGGAGGTGAAGTAGCTGGGATAGCAGCGGGCGGACACCTCGAGGGTGGTGAGCTCCTGCCTGGGGTCGAGGGCGATCTCGCAGAAGAGCCCGTCGTGGTCGGGAAGGCCCAGGAAGCGGACGCGGACGGTGGCGAGCGGGTGATGCCAGACCATGTCGAGGATGGCGCGCGTCCCGCTCTCGGCGACCGCCATGCTGCTGAGGGGCGCTGCGCCGATGTCCTGCCCGTTCAGTCGGACGAACAGGAACCCCCCGTGGTACCAGTTGGTGCTGCACGGTTGGGGCATCCCGATGTAGCCCTCGAGGGGGACGACCTGATCGCCGTGGGCCGCATCGACGCACGCCTGGTAGGAGATGGCGTAGGGCTGCGCTCCGAAGCCGAAGGGGGCGGTGCGCGTGTGGAACCGGTGCCCGTCGTGCTCGCCGTGCCCGGTCAGGGCGCGCTCCTGGACCGGCGTGACTGACACGGTGGCGCTCGGGCGCCGCGGGTCATCGGCGGGGGCGCGCACGGCGAGGGGAATCAGGGCGGCGAGCAGGGTCGGCAGACGGAGCGACACGCGCAGTGGACTCATCGGTTCAGCCCCCTTGAGCGGCGTCGGGACTGGAGTCCCGACCCACGAGCTGCTGCACCGTCTGTTGGTAGATGTTGCGCACCTGATGTCGGTGGCAGCGAAGTTCCTCTGCCAGGTCGTCGGCCGAGCCGCCCTCGGCCGCTCGCCGGTCGCCCAGCAGCCGCGCGAGTCGGCCGAAGGAGGCCGGGTCCGGGTCAACCGTGCTCTCATCCCAGGCGTGCACGAGCTGCAGTCGGCACTCGACCCGCCGGAGGAAGAGGTAGGCGGCCTCGAGGGCCTGCGCGTCGGCCGGCGAGGCGAAGCGCCCGGCCCGGGCCAGCGCCCGCAGCCCTCCCAGGGTGCTCGGGACGCGGAGGGACGGGTCGGCCGGACCGTGCGCCAGCTGCAGGAGCTGCACGCAGAACTCGATGTCACTGATCCCGCCGACGCCGAGCTTCACGTCGATCCGGCCACCCTCCGTCCGCGCGCGTTCGCGCTCGATGCGCTGCTTCACGTGCGCGACCGCGGCGACCTCCTCCGGCGCAAGCGCCCGGCTCCAGAGGAACGGCTCGGTCACGGCGCGGAACGCCTCCCACGCGGCCGGACTTCCGGCCACGAGGCGCGTGCGGATCAGCGCCAACCGCTCCCAGGTCTCCGCCCGATGGTCGTAGTATTCCCGACAAGAGGCAACCGATCGAGCGAGCGGACCGGACTGCCCTTCCGGGCGCAATCGGGCGTCGATCTTCAGCGGTGGCCCGGCCCCGGCGCCATCGGCCGCTACGCGCGAGAGGATCTCGCCGGCCAACCTCGAGTAGAGGGACTGCCGGTTCTCGAAGGGAGGCGGCCCGTCGGTCCAGACGAACATCACGTCGAGGTCCGAGTTGTAGTGCAGCTCCTGTCCGGCCAGCTTCCCCATCCCCACAACCACGAAGGGCAGAGCTTCGGCGGAGAGCCCGGCGACCTCGGGCGCCAGGGTGTCGTAGACGCCGCGGAGGCAGACCTCGGCGAGGGCGCTGAGCTCGATGATCGTCGTCTCCACATCCGCGTCGCCCATCAGGTCGCGGACGCCGACGCGCAGGAGCTCCCGCCGGCGGAACCGCGCGATGGTCGCCAGGCGCGCGGGGGCGTCGCGCGCGTCGTCCAGCCGCACGGCGAGCTCGCCCGTCAGCTTCCCGACGGAGCGGACCGCCGTCATCAGGCCGGGGTCCATCAGCATGTCGAAGTACTCGGGGTGGGCGGCGAGGATGCCCGAGAGCGACGCGCTGCACCCGGCGACGCGCACGAGCATGTCAATGACCTCGGGCTCCTCGGCGAGGATCGAGTAGAGCGCCCCCGGGGAGCCGATGAGGGCGCAGAAGCGCTCGAAGTTGAGGACGGAGGCGTCCGGATCGGGGGTCCGGGCCGCCGCTCGGAGGACGCGGGGAGCCAGATCGGCGAAGCGCTCCGCCACGGACGGCGGCAGGGGGGCCGTGACCGTGCCGTGCGCCAGGCGCCGCAGAGCCCCCAAGGAGCGCGACGCGTCCCGCAGACCGAACTCGGCGAGAGCCGAGAGGTCGGCCTCGGCGCTCTCGGCCGTCAGCACCAGGGAACGGGCGCGCAGGTCGCTCTCATCCCGCTCCTCGAGCATCTCGGCGAAGAGCTTGCCGAACAGCCCCCGCGCGTTGGCGGTGTGTCGGCGGAACTCGGCCAGCAGCAGATCGGCGGGCGGAGTCGACTCGTCCGGCGGGAACTCCAGGCGCCGGGCGAGCTTCCCCAACGCGCGCTCGTCGGCCGGCAGCTCGCGCAGACTCAGCCCGTGCATCAGCTGCAGCTGGTGCTCCAGCGTCCGCAGGAAGACATACGCGGAAGCGAGGGTCTGATGCTCGGTGGCCGAGAGATACCCGGCCGCACCCAGCGCGCGGAGCGCGCCGAGGGTGCTGCGCTTCCGGATGCGCTCGTCCTGAGCGCCGAAGATGAGCTGCAGGAGCTGCACCGTGAACTCGATGTCGCGGATGCCCCCGGGCCCGAGCTTCACGTTGCGCTCGCCGCCGGACCGGCGGGCGGAGGCCTCGATGCGGTGCTTCACGGACTTGATGTCCGCGAGGCCGGTGGTGTCGATCCGTTTCCCGTAAACAAACTCGCGAGCGAGGCGCACAAAACGAGCCGCAAGGCCCGCGCTGCCGGCGACGCCGGAGGCCTTGATGAGGGCCTGACGCTCCCAGGGCGCGGCCCAGGATTCCCAGTAGGTGGCGTAGGCCTCGAGGGTGCGGGACAGAGCCCCGGCCCCGCCCTCGGGGCGCAGCCGCAGGTCGACGCGGAAGAGGCCGCCGTCGCCGGTGAGGGCGCCGACGGCGTCGATGAGGGCCTGCGAGAGGCGTGTGAAGTAGCGGCCGACGACTTCCGGCGCCTCGGCGTTGGGTGCGCGGGGGGGCTCATGGACGAAGAGGAGGTCCACGTCGGAGCTGTAGTTGAGCTCGCGCGCGCCCAGCTTCCCCATGGCGATCACGGCGAACTCCCGCCACCACTCGTCGGGCGCTCCGACCTGAGCGGGGAGCTCGGGGACCGGGACGGCCTCCCAGCACAACTCCAGGGCGACTTGGAGGCCCGCGCCGGCGAGGTCGGAGATCTCCTCGACGAGTTCTCCGAAGCTGGCGACCCGCAGGATGTCGCGGGCCGCGATGCGCAGCAGCTCGCGCCGCTTGAACAGCCGTAGCCCGTCAAGCCGGGCGGCGTGGCCCCCCGGGACGCTCGTCGCCGCGCGCCCGCCGGCGAGCAGCTCCTCAGCGGAGCGCCGCGCGGGGCCGGAGGACAGTTGCCGGCTGAAGGCCGGGGCGTCCTCGCGCAGGATGTCGGCGAGCAGTTGGCTGGTGGCGCAGAGCTGGGCGACGCCGCTCAGGGCCGCGGGCTGCTGCAGCCAGCCGTCGATCAGGGACGCGGCCTCCGAAGACGCGGCCAGGATGCGCTCGAG
>VGFB01000338.1 GCA_016869015.1 Armatimonadota bacterium | reverse complement strand
GCCCGCGGGAGTCGTACCTGGCCCTGGTCGACGACTTCGAGCGCATCGCGCGGGCGGCGAACGTCCAGTTCGTCGAGAACGCCTTCCAGAACCCCGACCTCGACACGAAGCTGACCTACTGGCGTGAGAAGGCGGGCCTCGATCCGGACACGATCCGCTGCCTGCCCCTCGACAACGAGTGGCGGTTCAGGCCCGACCCCGCCGACGCCGGCGTCTCCGAGGAGTGGTACGCCTCCGAACTGGAGGACTCCGGCTGGGCCACCGTGCGCTCCGACACCGGGAACGGCTGGGAGGCGCAGGGCTTCCCGGGTCATCACGGCTACGGCTGGTACCGCCAGACGTTCACGGTCACCGACGAGGCGCTTGGGCAGGAGAGCCTGCGCCTCTTCTTCGGGGCCGTGGACGAGCAGGCCTGGGTCTACCTCAACGGTCGGCCGGCCTTCGAGCACACCGTGCAGACGACCGGCCAGCCCGTGGAGATCCTCTGGACGACGCCCTTCAGCTTCGATCCTCGACCCTTCCTGAAGCCGGGGAAGAACACCCTCGCCGTGCGCGTGCACGACACCCTGGGCATGGCCGGCATCTGGAAGCCGGTCACCCTCATCTGGGGCGAGGTGAACTACAGCCCCACCTTGCTGGAAGAGACCATCCGACTGAAGGCGGAGGGGTACTGAGTCCCCGGAGAGGTGTTCCCACAATGGGTGTGCTGGCGTTGGCTGCTCTGGTTGCCGGTCCGACCCATCTCCACGCGGCTCTCCCGCTGCTCCCGCTCCCTCAGGAGATCGAGGAGCGCGACGGTTCGTTCGCCCTGAGCGACCGCGTGGCGGTTTCCGTCCTCCCCGGCGACGATCCCGACTTGCGCTTCGCCGCGGACCAGGCCGCGGAGGAGCTGGAGTGCGGGCGGGCGGACGAAGGCGCCATCCTCATCGGCCTGCCTGCGAGGAGCCCGAGGTTGGCGGCCATCTGCCGGCAAGCGAACTGTCTCCCCGACGAGACGCTGGGAGACCAGGGGTACGTGCTGCTCGTCACCCCGGAGCGCGTCCTCATCGCCGCGAACGGCGGCGCGGGCGCCTTCTACGGCGTGCAGACGCTCCTGCAGCTCGCCCAGATCGGCGGCGGGCGGCAGATCCCCGGCGTCCGCATCCGCGACTGGCCCGTGCTCAAGTGGCGCGGCGTGCTCACCGACCAGAGCCGTCAGGCCGTGCCCAAGGTCGAGACGTACAAGCGCATGATCCGCGAGCTCTCCCGCTACAAGCTCAACTTCGTCTCGATGCACCTGGAGCACACCTTCGTTATTGAGAAGCACCCGCTCATCAGCGAGGGCACCGGCGCGCTCACGGCGGCCGAGACGCGCGAGATCTGCGATTACGCGCGGCAGTACCACTGCCTCTTCTTCCCCTCCTTCGAGGCCTTCGGGCACCAGCACCACATCTTCAAGCACCCCGAGTACGCGGACCTCGCCGAGAGCGACTGGAAGTACTCCTTCGCCCCCACGGTCGAGGGCACGTACAGCCTCCTGGGCGACATGTTCGATGAGATGTGCCCGGCCTTCACGGGCACCGGCTTCTTCAACGCCGGCTGCGATGAGGTCGGCGACCTTGGCGCCGGCCGGAGCAAGGAGCTGGCGGACCGCATCGGCAAGGCGGCGCTCTACGCCCAGCACATGAACCGCGTGCACGACCTGCTGCAGGCGCGCGGCAAGCGGATGATGATGTGGGGCGACATGCTCCTGCAGCACCCGGAGGCCATCCATCTCGTCCCGAGGGACACGATCATCATGGACTGGCACTACGGGCCGGCCCATGACTACCCCTCGATCACCCAGTTCCGCGAGAAGGGGTTCGAGGTGTTCGTGGTCCCGGCGCTGTCGAGTTGGTGCCGGCTCTTCCCCGACTACGACCTTGCGCTGGAGAACATGGAGTGGCTCATCCGTCGCGGCCGCGAGCAGGGCGCCATCGGCTCGATGACCTGCAACTGGGGCGACGACGGCAACGAGAACCTCATCGCCAACTGCTACTACGGCTGGCTCTTCAGCGGCGAGTGCTCCTGGGGCGCCCAGAAGGAGCTGATCGACCGAAGCCTCTTCGACCGCGCGTTCTGCCGGCAGTTCTTCGGCACCGACTCCGCAGCGCCCGCGCAGGCGGTCCACCTGCTGACCCAGGCCAACACCGCCCTGGGGTTGGACACCACCTTCCCCTGGCGGTTCTTCCACGATGACCCGTTCAACGGCCAGTACCGCAAGCTATGGCCGAGAGGCGACCAGTGGGTGAGGCTGCGGGAACTGGCCCAGGGTGCGCACGACGCTCTGGCGCCCGCGCGGGATGCCCCGCGCAACGCGGACGTGGTGGAGGCGATGAGCTACGCGGCGCGGCGCGCTTGGTTTGCCGCCCAGAAGGCGGAAGGGCTCGCGGCCGCGTGCGAGACGTACCAGCACGCGTGGGGCACGGGCGCCGTAGCCTCCGCCACCGAGGCGCGGCACACGTTGGCGGGCCTGCGGGAAGCCCTCATCGTGCAGCGAGCGGCGTTCGTCCGTCACTGGAACGCGGAGAACCGGCCCGAAGGGATCGACTACAACCTCCGCCGCTTCGACGCGCAACTGGCAGCCTTGGACGACCATCTCGCCCGCCTCGACGCGGCCCGGGCCGCCGCGGTGCTGCCGAGCCCGGCGGACCTGGACCTTGATGACCGCCGCCTGCGCCGGGGTCTGGCCCCCCACCTGGCGCTGCCTGCAGACTGGCGGGCCGGTCTGGTGCCTCGAGGGGCCACGGTCAGCATACCCGTCGAGGTGGGCGCCGGCGGGCACGCGCGGGTGGACGTTCCCGTCCTCGTGGACTTCCCGATGGGCCGTCTCACCGGCGAGGAACCGTACGCGCGCGGGCCCCTCCTGCCGGCGGCGACGCTGGTCGCGGGAGACGTGACGATCCAGGCCCAGATCGCCCTGACCGGGGGGGACACCGACAACCCGACGGCCTCCCTCGCGTTCATCCTGCCGGGGACGCTGCCGGCGCGAGGCGTCTGGCGGGGCGAGCTGCATCTGGACTGGGACGCCCAACCGCCTGCCCCGGCACCGCTGACGGAGGCGGTAGAGGCCGGGGTGCTGATCCACAACGGCCCCTACGAAGCGCTCGTCGGCGCCGAGGGCGCGCACGTCTTCACCTGGAAGCTCGCGAAGCTCGGCGGGCTCGACGTGACGCAGCCCGGCGAGGCGGACTGGGCGGGCTGGTTCGACGACCCCCGGCTGCGCAGGAGCCCGTTCACGCTGCGGGTCATCGCCGAGGGCCCCGCGGTTGGCATCATCCGCGCGGAGTCGGAGGACGGGTACGCCAAGGAGTTCTACTTCTGGAAGGACCTCTCGTACGCTGAGTGTGTGTTCAGCGACGCAACCGGGATGAGTTGGGCCTTCGACTCGACCGCCAACTTCGCGGCCGACTCGCCCATGCCCGGAACCGCCTACCTCAGCAGCGGCTTCAGCGGGCCGGTGCCGGCCGGCGCCGAGCAGCGCCAGGTCCCCGAGGGCGGCGCACAGGCGTGGTGGTGCTGCAAGACGCGCGCGGACGGCCTCACGCTGGGCCTCATCACGCCCACCGAGCAGACGCGGATGAAGGTCGGCCCCGGCGGCGGTTGGGGCGGCGTCGGGATCGAGGGCTCGAACCCGTGCCGCTACTTCGCGGTCTACTGTGACGTGGACCCGCGCGGCCCGGGGGCCGTCGAGGAGGCCTATCACACCCTCGCCCGCGACGACCCTATCACGGTCACCTTCGGCCGGCCGGAGGTGCGGCCGTGATGCCCGAGATCGTGGACCTCACCCGTCCGATCACCGACGGCATGGCCACCTGGCCGGGGGATGTGCCTGTGCGGCTGTGGGTCCACGACGAGTTCACGCGCCTCGGCGGCATTCAACTGGGCACCCATGCGGGCACTCACCTGGACGCCCCCTACCACTGGTTCGGCGACGGCGCGCGCGTGCACGAGATCGCTCTCGAGCGTCTCGTCGGCCCCGCGCGGGTGGTTGACCTGCGAGGCAGTTCGCCCATCACCCGCGAGGAGCTGAGCGCGGCGTGCGGCGACATGGGCCGGGGGGAGCGCCTACTACTGCTGACCGGCTGGCAGGGCGCGATCACCGACGACGACTACCCGCACCTCTCGCCGGAGGCCGCAGAGTGGCTGGTCGAGAGAGCGCCGGCCCTGGTGGGCATCGACACGCCGTCGATCGACGGCCCGCGCTCCGGCGAGGCGCACGGCGCGCTGCTGGACGCCGAGGTCCCGATTCTGGAGGCGCTCGCCAACCTGGAGCGCCTCGTCGGTCGCGAGTTCGACCTCATCGCCTTGCCGCTGCCGGTCGTCGGCATGGACGGCGCGCCGGTGAGGGCGATCGCGCTGACGGCCGCGTCGTAGGACGGAGCGCTGCTCCGTCACCGTTGGACGGCCGCGTCGTAGGACGGAGCGCTGCTCCGTCACCGTTGGACGGCCGCGTCGTAGGACGGAGCGCTGCTCCGTCACCGCCGCACGGCCGCGTCGTAGGACGGAGCGCTGCTCCGTCACCGTTGGACGGCCGCGTCGTAGGACGGAGCGCTGCTCCGTCACCGTTGGACGGCCGCGTCGTAGGACGGAGCGCTGCTCCGTCACCGTTGGACGGCCGCGCCGTAGGACGGAGCGCTGCTCCGTCACCGCCGCACGGCCGCGCCGTAGGACGGAGCGCTGCTCCGTCACCGCCGGACGGCCGCGCCGTAGGACGGAGCGCTGCTCCGTCACCGTCGCACGGCCGCGTCGTAGGACGGAGCGCTGCTCCGTCACCGTCGTCGTCGAAGCAGGCGCTTCGACCTACGAGGCAAGCGGAATGGCGGACCGACTGAGGGGCTTCGAACGCCGCCGGCGTCACCTCCCACACCACGAAGAACCGGGTGCCACGTACTTCGTGACGGCCACGCTATTTCGGCCGCCAGCCGTGGACCTGACCCGCAGCGACATCGGCTGCCTCGTGGTCGAGGCCCTCCTGTTTCGTGACGGAGCTCACTACGCGCTGTATGACTACACCGTAATGCCGGACCACTTCCACGCCATCCTGAAGCCGACCGTCACGGACTGTACGACGCCCTATCTCTACCGGATCATGCAGGGCGTCAAGAGCTGGCTTGCCCGTGAAATCAACCGACGGGCAGGGCGGCGCGGCCGCCTCTGGCAGGACGAGTCGTACGACCGCATCATCCGCGACGAAGCGGAGTATCAGAGGTGCGCCCAGTACATCTTGGACAACCCCCGCATGGAGGGGCTGATCGAGGACCCGATGGCGTGGCCTTGGTGGGGTAAGGGGTCAGGCCAGTAGGACGGAGCGCTGCTCCGTCACCGTTGGACGGCCGCGTCGTAGGACGGAGCGCTGCTCCGTCACCGTTGGACGGCCGCGCCGTAGGACGGAGCGCTGCTCCGTC
>VGFB01000337.1 GCA_016869015.1 Armatimonadota bacterium | reverse complement strand
CCGGCGGCGCGGGCAGCTTGCTGGGCGGGTTCGACGAGTTCGGGCCGGGTTCGACCGGCGGCGCCGGAGGGATGTATGGCCCCGGCGGCTACGGGGGCGGCGAGTACGGTGAGTACGGCGGGTACGGCCCCGGAGGGGGCTACCCGTTCGCCGGGGCGCCCGACGCGCAGCCCGGCATGCCCCAGCCGGCGATCGGCGACCCCTGGGCGGAGATCGGCACGGAGTATCCGATCGATGACATGCGAGATGTGTAGGACAGCTGGAGTCCGGAGTCTGATGTCGGCAATCAGGAGAGCGGCCCCGCACGGCCGACTGCTGAGGGCGGCGCCGGCTGTTGCGGTGTTCCTGACGCTGGTGGCGGCAGGCGGCGGCGTACACGCCGGACCGAATCGCTTCCGCAACGTGTGGAACGTGCCCTTTGCGTCCGTCAGCAACGGACCGCAGGGGGCCGTTGTGGTGGAGGCGCGGCCGGGGCGGACGGTCACGGCGGCGGAAGCCGTCCAGCGGCGGCAGGCGGTGCGGGACGCCATCGCCCAGCAGCACTCGCCGCGGGCCCTGACGCAGGCCGTGGAGGCTCTGCGCTATCTCCGCACGCGGGGGGTGAAACCCCGCGCGCAGCTCCGTGTGCCCCGCACGATCGTCCACACCTCGGGCGGTCGGCCCGTTCTCCCTGACCTTGACCGGACACTGCAGGGCGGCGGCGTCATTGGGGATGCGAACAATAACCTGACCTTCACCTTCCAGGGCTTCTCCTCCGCGGACGAGCAGACGTTCCGCGCGTACCTCAACGACGCGCTGCCCGTGGCCCGCGCCGTCTACGGGCCGCCGGCCTTCAACCTGACGGTCAAGGTCATCCAGGACGACACCCTCCAGGCCATTCAGGGCGGCACGTACGACGTGACGGCCAACGAAATCCGTCTCCCGCCGCCCCCCAGCGACGGCGGGCGCAACTGGCCGGAGGACACCTTCGTCCTGATGCTGCTGGTCCTGAACGCCTTCCACGACGACGTGGCGCTCTTCTACGACAGTTGGGAGCAGGGGATGACCGGCGCGGCGGCGACCGCCGTGCAGGTGTCGCCCGGAGTCTCGCCGGGCTACGATCCGGCCAACCCGGGGCCCTTCTACTCCGGCGCGGTCTACGAGCCGATGAACCAGCCGCAGCTGGGCAACAGCACCTGGTTCCCGGCCTCCGGGTTCTCCGGCATGCTGGTGTGGCGCATTGCGCACTCGCGCGCCGCCTGGATGAAGTGCTACGTCGAGGATCCGCAGTTCTTCCTGCGGTTCAACACCCAGTATTACGCGCGGCTGAACGCCCTCTCCGGGGCGCAGCGCGCCGCGCTGCCCGGCGATACGCCCGGCCTGCTGCAGATCTGCCAGGCGGTGTTGCCCACGGTCGAGGGCGCACCCTTTGTCTCGTGGTATCGGCAGCAGTACGCGCTGGATACCAGCGTGACGATCGGCTCGAAGCTGTACTGCTGGAACATCCCGCTCGCGGACGCCGTGGTCCTCATCGTGGAGCACTACGAGACGCAGTCGACCGGCGACGAGATCCCCAAGGGCGGAACCGCGCAGACGGTCTACTTCAACTACGACTTCACCCTCACCCTGTTCGCCCAGGAGGGCAATGAGATCCCGGTGCCGTCCACCGGCGACGCGGCCGGAGAGGGGTTCCTGCTCCCGACGTTCTTCAACGTCGGCGGACCCCAGCGGATTACGGTACAGATCGAGTTGAACGGCCTCGTCGGGCGCTACCCGTTCCCCTACGGGGTGCGTGACTTCGAGGGCGACGGCACGAACGTCAACGACATCTACGGGGCGATCCTCGGCCCGCTCTCGGGCACGATCCAGATCGTCGGCCTCAACGGGCTCAGCGGGGTGCAGGTCAGCCGGGGCGTCTGGTCGGGCGTCATCAACGACCACACGCTCTCCCCAGCGCAGCTTGAGATCACCTTCGACGACGGGAACGGCAACCAGGTCACGCGTAAGGTCAACGTGGCCTACGACTCCTACGACGTGCTGCTGGCTGCCGGCAACCGCAGCGCCCTCGCCAAGAACCTCCCTTACGGGACGAACGGCCTATACCTGTTCTCCGTGCCGCTGGCGCCCGTCGAGCAGGACGCCGCGCGGGCCCTGGGCCTCCCCGCCGAGGAGCTGATGCTGGCGCGCTGGAAGCCCGGCGCGCCGGGCGGCGGGCAGTACGAGATCTACCCGACGATCGATCCCTTCGCGCCGGGGCGCGGGTTCTGGCTGCGGATTCTGCGGGACGTGACCCTCGCGGTCGACGGCGTCCTGCCCGCCGCCGATGACGACGTCCGCGTACCCCTGAGCGCCGGCTGGAACATGATCGGCTGCGCGCGGAATCGGGAGGTCGACCTGGCCGACCTGCTGGTGCAGCGAGGCACGGAGTCCAAGCCCTTCGCCGATGCGGTGACGGCCGGGTGGGTGCAGAGCGGCCTGTGGGCCTACGGCCAACAGGCCGGCTACTCGCTGGTGCAGCGGCTGAAGCCCTTCGAAGGCTACTGGGTGCGCTGCCTGCTGCCGAAGGGCGCGACGCTGATCTTCCCGCCGCCCGGGTCGGCGCCGACGGCTCGTGAGCGCGGCACGAGGGCTGCCTATTCACCCTTCGGGGAGACCGCGTGGCGGACGCGGCTGCTGCTGGAGGTCGGCGAGGCGCGCGGCTCGGCGACGCTGGGCGCGGCGGCCTCGGCCGGCGACGGGCCGGACCCCCGCTGCGACCTGCAGGCCCCCCCGGCCTTTGGTGATCAGCCGACCCTCGGCTTCGTGAGCGGCGATGAGGGCGCCGAGGCGGGCGAATACGCCTCAGACTTCCGCGCCACCAACGCCCGCGGCCCGTGGCGGCTGCGCGTCTCCCGCGTGCCGCCGGGCGCGACAGCCCGGGTAACATGGCCCGACCTGTCTCAGGTGCCGCAGGACCTGCGGCCGGTGCTGATCGACCGGGCGCGGGGGCGCGAGGTGCACATGCGGACGGTGACGGGCTACGCGTTCACGGGCAGCGGGGCGCCGGCGGAGCTGGAGATCGAGCTCCGGGCGGTGGACGCCGGCGGGCTGGCGGTGATGGGTCTGGCCGGCGTGCCGACGCGCCAGGGGGTGGAGATCACCTACTCGCTGTCGGCCGAGGCGGCCGTCAGCGCGCGCATCCTGAACATCGCCGGACGGCCGGTGCGCGACCTGGTGCAGGACCGGCTGCAGGCCGCCGGCCGCTCGACGCTGCGGTGGGACTTGCGGAGCGCCGCCGGGCTGCCCGTGCCCAACGGCGCGTACCTGGTCGAGCTGACCGCCCGGTCCGAGGACGGCCAGCTCGCGCGCGGCCTCAGCCGCGTCTCGGTTCATCGATAGGAGCCGACCGTGTTCCGTCTCGCTCGCCGCCAACTTGGCCGCTGCGCCGCCCTGGCCGGGGTGATCGTGCCCCTGCTGGGGGGCTGCAGTGCCGGCATGATCCGCGTCAACCCGCCCGACGACGACGAGACCGCGACCGTTGACGTCGCGATCACGGCGGCCGCAACGGGTCTGCCGCTCACGGTGGACGCCACCGTCGTCGCCGGCGGCGAGCAGGGGACGCTGGCGGCCGGGGACGACGCGGTGCGCGTCACGGACGTGCCCTTCGGCAACTCCGATCCGCCCACTCAGCCGCTGACGGTGAATGCGGAGGGCTTCGTCACACACTTCGAGACGCTCGAGCTGAACAAGAGCAGCGTCACGACGGTTCAGGTGGAGTTGGAGGAGGCCGACCCCGATACCACCGGCTCCCTGAGCGGCGCGGTGACCGACCTGTCGACAGGCGACCCGGTGGCGAATGCGATGGTGGACTTCCGGCCGGACATCCACGGGAGCCCCGAGGGCGTGCAGGCGGCCACCAACAAGGCCGGCGAGTACACCGTCCGCGGCGTCTTCACCGGCGCGACGATCGCCCAGGTCACCGCAGCAGGCTACCTGACCGCCGGGCGGCAGGTCGTCGTCATCCAGGACTCCAGCGGCGGCAACCCCGACGCGGTCGACTTCGAGCTCGTGCCGACGTCGGCCAAGGCGACCGTGGCGGGCCGCGTCATCGACCTGATCACCCGCGACCCGATCGAGGGCGCGACGGTCACCGCGGGCGGAGTAGGTCCGACAACCACGCCCGCGAACGGACGGTTTCAGCTGCAGGATGTGCCGGTCGGGGATCAGCCAATTCAGGTGATGGCCGACAAGTACGACACGCTGAACGACACGGTCGCCGTGGCTCCCGGGATGCCGGACCTGACCATCGAGCTCGCGCCGCTGGAGGACCAACCGCCGCCGGGTCCCGCGACCATTCGCGGCACGGTGACCATCAACAACAACCCGGACAACGCGGGGGCGGTTGTGAAGGCCATCAGCACCGTGAGCGGCCAGGTCATCGACACCGCCGTGACGAATGCCGCCGGCGAGTACGGGCTGTTCGTGCCGCCCGGCCGCTATCGCGTCGAGGTCTCCTTCCAGGGCGTCACGGTCTCCCGCACCGTCACGCTGGAGGGCTTCGGCCGTGTCCTGACGGGCGTGGACTTCCAGATCACGGCGCCCTGAGCCGCGCAGCAGTCGAGGGAACGCCCGATCACACGCTAACGAGGCAGAATCGAGGGACCGACATGGCTTTGAGGGTTGGAGTTGCCGTGGCGCTCTGCGGCGCGCTCGGGCTTGGCCTGGCCGGTTGCGGGGGAGGCGGCGAGGCCGCCTTGGCGCTCGTGACGGGCCAGGTGGTCGATGACGGCTCGCTTCAGGGGATCGCGAATGCGACCGTCCGCATTGGCGCCGCGCGCGACGACACGGCTGCCGACGGCACCTTCATCATCAACGACGCGCCCACCGGCACCCAGACGCTCTCCATCACGGCCGCCGGGCACGAGGCCTATCAGCAGGGGGTCTCGTTGGCGGGCGGCACGAATACGCTGGGTCTGCTCTACCTGCCGCCGACGCTTGCCGCGGGCACGGGGGCCATCACGGGCACCCTCGTCCTGAGCAACGGCTCGCGCGTCGAGGACGGGGTGGTCCGGTCGGGAGCCGTCTCCGCCCGGTCGCGCTCCGACGGAACGGGCCGCTTCACGCTGTACAGCGTCCCGCCCGGCACGCCGCAAGTCACGTTCATCGATCCCGTCTCGGGAGAAAGCGCCTGGCGCTATATCACCGTGACCGCCGGAGGACTGGCCGACGTCGGCCAGGTCCGGTTGTCGTCGGGCCCGCCGCCGCCGCCGCTGTAGAGCGCCTCAGCCGAGGCGCATGGAGCGAGGTCCGCCGTGACGCTGCGTGCTCTGGTTACAACCGTCGTGGCCCTCGTGGGGGTCGGTCTCATCGTCGGCGCAGCCCTCTACGTCCGCCGCGCGCCGTCGGGGCCGGGCCCGGAGGTCGCCGGCGGACCGGGCGAGGGAGAAGCGAAGGCCTCCGCACCGGTGGTGGAGGTGGAGCAGTTCTCC
>VGFB01000336.1 GCA_016869015.1 Armatimonadota bacterium | reverse complement strand
CTCTTCAGCCCGGCGATGTCATCCTGGCGGTGGACGACGTCCGGATCGCGAGCCCGGGGGAGTTTGGGAAGGCGCTGGCGGGCAAGGGGGCGGGAGACACGGTGAGGCTGCTGGTGCGTCGCGACGACTTCGAGATCGAGCTCACCATGTCATTCGACTAGCAGGCGCGGAGTCACGCGCCAGAGAGAGGGGGTGACCGGCGATGCGGAACCAACTGGCCGTCACGGCCACCGCCGCTGCCCTGTTGGCCCTGGCCGCGCAGACGCCGGCCTTCGCCTACTGGGATGACGTTCACTACCACCTGACCTACTACGTGGCGCGCATGGTCGGCTACACGCCCGAGCAGGCGTACCGCGTCGCGGCGGCGGACCTCTCGGCCGACTACGCTGAAACGACCGAGCCCACGCAGATGTCCGCAATGGACTACCTCGCCGGTGCGGGCGAGGACTCACCTGAGAAGCAGGCGCCGCGCTGGAGGTTCCATGCGTTCCGCGATGAGACGCGGTTTCCGGGCGCCATCGGCGACGACCCCAAGGGCGCGGAGGCGGACGAGGCGATTCGCGATCAGCAGCAGGCCCTGTGGGACGCGGCTCGCGGTGAGCGCAACCGGAACCTCGGCGTCTACCTCCACTTCGCGCAGGACCGCGGCCAGCACTTCGGGTTCGGGAGCGCTTTCGGGCACTACTTCGACCCGGCCGACCCGGTGAACAGCACGACCAAGGCTCGTCAGGCGGGGCTGGCCCTCGGCGGCACCGTGGACTGGATCGACTACCGCAGCCCACTCGCTGAGGGGGACGTCTCGACGGTGACGATCGAGGCGTTGTCGCGCTTCCTCGCCGACGTGTCGCCTCGCCAGCAGAAGCGGGCGTACCGCCCGGCGGACATTGCGGCGGTCGTGGAGTCACTCCGCGCCGCCAATTCGGCGCCGGCGCCGTTGGCGTCCGATGAGCTGGCCCTCTACATCGCCTTCATCAAGGCCCGGAACGGCGTCGGGTCGGCCCCCGCGCTGACCGCCCAACAGCAGGCGAAGTTCACCAGGCACGCCGACGGCCCGAGCTTGCCTGCGGCAGAGCAGGTCGTCGCGGCGGCGCTGCTCGCCGCCGGCGCCATGGAGGAGCACGTCCCCGGCTACCTCCAGGCGCGCCGGGCGTTCACCTTCGACGCGAACGGCAACGTGCTGCCGGGCCAGCTCGATCAGTACGTCATCACCGGCTCGCTCAAGGTGAACCTCGCCGCCGAGGGCGCCGCGCCCGGCCCACAGGTGGAGCTGGTGATCAAGGCGCCGGCGACCTTCTCGAGCGACGCCGAGTACAACCTGACGAAGCCCGCGCTCGTGCCGATGCCTTCGTCGGTCACGTACGAGCAGATCCCGATTGGGAAGGTCCAGATCGAGGCACGCCTCCCCGGGGGCGAGGTCCTGACCAGCCAGGTCGTCGATATCGTGGCGCAGCAGAACGAAGTCACCCTGAAGCTCTCCGCCCCCGGCGAGAAGCGCGTGGTGTGGGTGCTGAAGGAGGGCTATCCGAAGGTCGGCCCGCCTGAGGCCTTGGGCGCGCGCGAGTTCTTCGGTCCGCGGGGCCAGACGGAGTGGGACCGGCTCGAGCGGACCGCCTCACCCTCCGCAGTCACGATCCATAAGCGCCAGGAACAGGGCAAGACGTTCGTCTCCGATTGGGTGTTCAGCGTGACCGTCAGCGGCGTGCCGCCAAACGCCTTCCGCGAGGGCGACGCGTTCGATCTCCGGATCGCCGGCACGACGGCGGGCGAGAAGATGGAGGGCGACTGGCACTGGACGCGCCACTGCTACTTCACGTTTGGTTACAGCGGCTTCACGGTGCCCAGAGACGCGCCCTGGCAGCGCAACCTCGGCGTGGAGATCGCCCCGGCCGCGCCCACGCCCTCCGCCGAGATGGCCGTCCGTCTCACCGCGCCCCGCTACGAAGACGTGGCGGACGCGGAGGACGCCGCGCTGAACATCAACGTGGATCAGGACGTGAAGCTGCAGTGGGAGTGGGAACACCGTCTCGTCTCAGCCCAGGAGGCCCAGGGCCTGCTTCAGGGCGCGGGTCCTCCGTCGCCCCCGACCGGCGGCCCAGGTACGGGCGCGGTGACGGGCGGCGGGGCGCAGGAGCCCACGCCTCCCGCGGGACCGACCTCGCCCGGCCCCTCCTCGCCGACCGCCGGTCCGCGGCTGGGCCTGACGGCCCGCAACGTGCCGGGCGACGATGGACAGACACGGGTGGTGATCGCCGTCGTCGGCGCCCACAGCTCCTTCGCCGGGATCGCTCAACCCGGAGACATCCTGGTCAGCGTGGACGGCACGGACGTTGTCCGTGCGCGCGACGTGGCCGCGATTCTGGCCGGCAGACAGGTGGGCGACACCGTCACCGTCGTGCTTCAGCGTGGTGACCAGGTCATCAGCGTGACCGCCACGCTGCTGAACCGGCGAGCGGCAGGCGCTGCGCCGTGACCCCCCGCTACCCGATCAGCCCCATCGCCGCCAGCTGCGGGAGGGCGCCGACGGCCATCACGGGCGTCGCGTCGAAGTAGTCGAACCAGAACGGGCGACCGGCGACGGCCTCGAAGTGGGGCGCTACCTCCCGCTCCCAGAGGCCCGCCTTCGCGAGGGCCAGCATGTTCGCGTAGTCGTAGCAACGCTGACGGCTGCTCTCTTCGGTGCGCGTGTACCCCCACCACGGCTGCTCGCGCAGGTTCTTCCAGAGGTGGAACTCATCGCGGGCGCCGTAGGTCATCCAGGGCACGTAGCTGAACCACGTGCTCTGCACGTATGCCCACGGCTCGGGGCGTCCGAGCTCCGCGCACCAGTTCGACCAGCCGTTTACCACCCCGATGTCGCCGAAGTCGTCGCTGCGCCAGGCGAACAGGCCCCGGTACGCCGCCCAGTTCAGCGCCGCCCGCGAGCGACACTCGCTCGCCCAGGGCTTGCCCAGCAGCTTGCCGAGGTGGTAGAGCGCCCCCCAGGCGACGTAGCCGCCGATCGCGCTCTCGGCGATGAGGTGCATGTGCTGCGTGTCGGCGCGCGCCCAGGCGAGCCCCTCAGGCGTGGTCATCTCGCGGATCTGGTCCAGGTGCGTCTCGATCAGATCGACGCGCCGCGCCGCGTAGGCAGGGTCGGCATTGAGCGTATAGGCCAGGACTGCGTGCAGGAGGGTCGCAGTGATCTCCGGATAGTCGATGCCCGTCTCGATGAACGACGGCATCTCCGGGGGCACCAGCAGGTTGTAGGCCGGGCTGCGCACATGCTGGTCGCAGAGCGCGTCGAGGCACGCGCGAACCGCCTCGCCGGTCGCCCGGCGCGCCTCATCCGGCAGGACCGGCAGCGTCTGCCCCAGGACGCCGCATGTGATGCCGTCGTAGAACGTGCGGCCCTGGGAGAAGGTGAACCGCCCATCAGTCTCCCGGTGCTCCAGTAGACCGGCGACATGCCGGGACAACTCCGCCACCACCGCCTCCGGCCCGGCGAGCTTCGGCAGCGGCGCCTCGATCTCGGGCGCGGCAGGCAGGTCGACAGACAGCCGGGGACGCGGGATGATCAGCATCTCTCCGGCGGCCGTGGCGAGGGGGAGGACCCCCTCGGTGTAGGGAGACAGCCTCCGCAGGGAGGGCGGCAGCGGCGCCGCCTGCGCCTCCTCCGCAACCGCGGTCCAGGCAGAAGTCTCGGGGGTCCGCACGCCTGCGACGAACTCAGTCGGGGGCGTCGCGAGCAGCTCCGCCAGCCGCGCCATCTTGTCCGGGGATAGGAGCCCGGGCGCCAGGATGTAGGCCGCCGCCGGCGCGTAGGTCGCCCGCCCGGCCGGAGCCGGGCCCCAGTCCCAGTACACCCCATCGTCATCGACCCACGCTTCAGCGGGAGGGGCGCTGAAGGCCAGCACTCCGCTGAAGGCCTCGGTGACGTCGTGATAGCCGGCCCACAGACAGCCAGGGGGCAGCTCCAGCACCCTCCCGGGCGCGCGCGCCAGCGGCTCGGCATCCGCGAACCAGCGGTCGCCCGTCCGTCGCTCCGCCCAGCCCCACCCCATCAGCGCGCCGATGATCGGCGCCGCGGCTTGCGCCTCCACCCGCGCCGAGAGCCACGTCGCGGGGTACAGGGCGTTCCAGTCGACGAACTGATCGATCCGCCACGCGGGCGTCAACCGCCGGAGGCTGAACTGGGCGCGGTTCAGATCGGCCAGCCGTTCGGGCGTGCGGTCATGCACCGGCGGCGTGTCGCCCACGAACACCCACGGTTCCTCGCCCACCCGCACGGTGAAGAAGCCGGCGTACTCGTGGCGGCCGTAGACCCCCTCGCCGTGAGCGGGCACGAGGCAATGGAACTTGAAGCCGCGCTCCATGTCCAGCCGGTGGGTGTAGCAGTGAAGGTAATGGCGCGGGACCTCGACGGCGGCCTCCTGTGCGGCAGCCCAGCGCGGCACGAGGCCCACTCCCGCCACGCCGAGAGTGGAGGTCAGCACGAAGTCTCGACGGTCCATGAGGGTCTCCCGGTTGGAGGACGGCGCCACAACGCGGCGGAACAGGCGCGCGGCCAACGACTACCCCAGGGGGCGAAACGCATGTTACTCACGGGCAAGGTCGCAGTCGTGACCGGCGGCGGGCGTGGAATCGGCGCGTGCATCTCCCGCACGCTCGCGAAACACGGCGCCGCGGTCGCCGTCGTGTACCATCAGGGCGCGGAGCCCGCGGCGGACGTGGCGCAGGAGATCGGGACGGCCGGCGGCATTGCCGAGGCCTACCGGTGCGACATCCGCGACGCGGAGGCAGTTCGGCAGATGGCAGCAGGCGTCCTGCAGCGGTTCGGGCGGATCGACGGGCTGGTCAACAACGCCATCGCCGGGCGGCAGTGCGTCGCCTTCGAGGAGGCTGAGTGGCAGGACTACGCCGACATGCTCGACTACGGCTGCCGGGCGGTGGTGAACACTGTTCGCGCCGTCCACCCGATCATGCGCGCGCAGGGCGGCGGGCGGGTCGTGAACATCGTCACCGAACTGTGGAACATGGGCTCGGGCCAGTGGTCGACCTACCTGTCCGGAAAGGGCGCGATGGTGGGGCTCTCGCGAGCGCTCGCGAACGAGCTCGGCCCCGACGGCATCACGGTCAACATGGTCGCGCCGGGCTGGATGGTCACCGACAAGGTCGATCCCGAGTCGGACGGCTCCAAGGCCTTCGCGCAGAGCCTCCCGCTCCGGCGGCACGGCAGCGCCGACGAGATCGGCAACGGCTGCGTCTTCTTCCTCAGCGAGCTCGCGGGGTACGTGACGGGCGCCTACCTGCCGGTCACCGGCGGCCGCATCACCCAGATGGGAGCCTGAACGACCGGCGACCGATCGTGCCCCGTTCCCGCCACCTGGCAGCGAGTGCCCTGTCAGCCGTGAAGCCTTGGGTCGTCGTGGGTCGGCTCACCAGAGCCGACAGAGCCTTCAGGTCAATGCCGGA
>VGFB01000335.1 GCA_016869015.1 Armatimonadota bacterium | reverse complement strand
TCAAGACCAAGCTCCCCGGCCCGAGGGCGCGGGCGATCATCAAGCGATCGAAGAGCGTTGAACCGAACTCGATGAGCGATCAGGCGCCGTTGGTCTGGGCGAAGGCGCATGGCTGCGAGATCGAGGATGTCGACGGGAACGTGTTCCTGGACTTCTGCAGCGGCGTGCTGGTCACGAACGTCGGGCACTGCCACCCGGACTACGTGGCCGCGGTGCAGGATCAGGCCGAGCGGCTCTACAACTGCTACGACTTCGTGTCGGCTGAGCGCATCGCGTTGGCGGAGAAGCTGGTCGCGATCACCCCGCCGCACCTCACGCGCGCGTTCCTGCTGACCACCGGGGCCGAGGCCACCGAAGCGGCAATGAAGATGGCGCGCCGGGCGCATGAGGGCTGGGAGATCCTGGCCTTCCACGGCGCGTTCCACGGGCGGACGTATGGCGCGATGTCGGCCGGCGGCTCGGGCGGGGTGAAGAAGGGCTTCGGGCCGATGCTCCCGGGCATCCTCCACGCCCCCTTCCCGTACTGCTACCGCTGCCCGTTCGGGAAGACCTTCCCCGAATGCAACCACTTCTGCTTCGATCACCTGGACTGGGTCATCGCGCGGGAGTCCACCGGCGCGCTGTGCGCGGTGATCACCGAGCCGTACCAGGGCGGCGCGGGCTCGATCATCCCGCCGCCGGGCTACTTCGAGAAGCTGCAGGCGTGGTGCAAGGCGAAGGGCATCTACTTCATCCTCGATGAGGTGCAGTCGTCCTTCGGGCGCACGGGCAAGATGTTCGCGATGGAGCACTACGACATCCAGCCCGACCTCGTCTGCCTCGCGAAGGGCCTCGGCAGCGGCATCCCGTGCGCGGCGGTCGTGGGGCGCGGGGAGATCATGGATGTGCTCGCGCCCGGGGAGCTCGGCAGCACGAACGGCGGCAACCCGATGTCCAGCCGCGCGGCGCTGGCGGCCATCGAGATCATCGAGCGGGAGGCGCTTCACGAGCGCGCGGCGACCCTCGGCAAGCAGATGGGCGACCGCTTCGCGGCGATGATGAGGAAGGTCAAGGCCATCGGCGACGTGCGCGGGCAGGGGCTGGTCTACGGGATCGAGCTGGTCGAGGATCGTAAGACGAAGACCCCCGCCAAGACGCTGACCAAGCGGGTGATCCTGGAGGCCTATCAGCGCGGGCTGTGCCTGATCGCGCCGATCGGGATGTTCGGCAACGTGATCCGCATCGCCCCGCCGCTGGTCATCACCGAGGCGCAGATGCACGAGGGGCTCGACATCCTGGAAGCGGCGATGAAGGCGGCGGGCTAGCGGTGCTCCTCACCCCCGGCCCCTCTCCTGAAAGGAGAGGGGGGAACGACAGGGGCCGGGCGATGCAGCGACTCGTCGGCCTGTTCGGCCTGGCGTTCGTGACGGGACTGAGCGGGGCCCTGATGCCGGGCCCCGTGTTGGCGCTCGTCATCGGAGCAGCAGCGCGGCACGGGATGAGCGCGGGGATTGCCGCGATTCTCGGCCACGCGGCGGTGGAGATCCCCGTCGTGCTGATGTTGGTGCTCGGCATCGGGGCCTTCGTGCAGAAGCCCAAGGTCCTGGCCGTCATCGGCCTGGTCGGCGGGCTGGCGCTCATCCTGGCCGGAGCGGACATGCTGCGGTCGGCGGCGGCGGTCGCCGCAGCGTCGGTCAGTGGCGCGCCGGCCCCGGTCAGCCTCCTCAGGGTGGCGCTGTCGGGGGCGGGCGCGAGCCTCGCGAACCCGTACTTCGCCATCTGGTGGGCGACCGTCGGGGCCGGGCAGATCGCGACGGTCGGGAGCCGCTCGCCGGTCGCCTGGACGACGTTCTATGCCGGCCACGTTTCGTCGGACTTCCTCTGGTACGCGCTGGTCGCGTACGCCGTCGGACGGGGGCGCAACCTGCTGGGCGTCTCGGGCCATCAGGCGCTCATCACGCTCTGCGGGGTTGCGTTGCTGGCGCTGGGCTGCTACTTTATCCACGCAGGCGTTCGTCGTATCCGGGCAAGGGGCGGACACGCGGGTCCGCCCCTACCTGAACCACCACCGTCGTAGGGGCGGACCCATGTGTCCGCTCCGTTCGGGGAGCTGACCACCTTGGCTGACAGGCAACTGAGAATCGGGCTTCCGAAGGGCAGTTTGCAGCAGGCGACGTTCGAGCTGTTCGAGCACGCGGGCTGGCGGTTCAGCGTCGGCGCGCGGGCGTACTTCCCCAGCGTCGATGATCCGGAGATCACGGCGGTGCTGCTGCGGGCGCAGGAGATGCCGTCATATGTGGCCGATGGCGTGCTGGACGCGGGGTTGACCGGCCTGGACTGGGTGCGGGAACGCGGGGTCGAGGTGGTCGAGGTTGCCGACCTCGTCTACGCCAAGCAGGGGCTGGGGCTATACCGGTGGGTGCTGGCGGTGCAGGAGGACAGCGGGATTCACTCGCCCACGGACCTGCAGGGCAAGCGGATCGCGACCGAGCTGGTGAATGTGGCGACGCGGTATCTGGAGAGCCACGGGGTGACGGCGCACGTGGAGTTCTCGTGGGGCGCAACCGAGGCGAAGATACCGGGGCTGGTGGATGCGATCATCGAGGGCACCGAGACGGGCAGCACGCTGCGGGCGCACAACCTGCGGATCGTCGACACGCTGATGGAGTCGAGCACCCGCCTGATCGCCAACCAGGAGGCCTGGGCGGACCCCTGGAAGCGCTCGAAGCTGGAGAACATCGCGCTCCTGTTGACGGGGGCCCTGACCGCGCGGCAGAAGGTGCTGCTGAAGATGAACGTGCACAAGGACAACGTGCTGGCGGTCATCGACGCGCTGCCCGCGCTGAAGAAGCCGACGATCTCGCACCTGTCCGACAACATCTGGCACGCCATCGAGACGGTCGTCGACCAGCACACGCTTCGCGACCTGATCCCCGAGCTGAAGCGCCGCGGCGCCGAGGGGATCATCGAGATTCCCCTGAGCAAGGTCGTGCCGTAGGGCTCACCGACACTGCAGCAGCCCGAAGCCGGTCGCGGGGTCGCGGAGGCGGGTGGCGGCGAGGCCGGTGATCTCGAGCAGCACGATCTCCAGCACGTGCCAGGCGACGATGCCCTCGCGGATGCAGCCGCTGAGGGTCTCGTCGCCACGCCCGAAGGCCGCGTGCATGTGCAGGACCGGGGCGCCGGTCTCGTCGGGGAAGAGCGTACCGACCGCCGCCACCTCGTGGACCCCCGCCAGCGCGTTCACCATCGGCACGGGCGGCAGCGTCGTCCCGTCCTCCGGGCCCACCACGAAGCGGCTCCCCTCGTCGGCGCCGCCGACCATGATCGCCAGCCCGCACTGAACGCCCTGTTCGGCCGCGAGGCGCTCGAGCGACTCGGGCATCGGCTCCCCGTGCTCCAGCCGGATGGCGAACACCCGTCCGACATTGCCTTCACTGTACTGCATCGCCGTTCTCCGTTGCAGTCGGGCGCTGAAGAGCGTAATCGTCGATGAGCAGCGCCTCGTCGGGGTCCGAGATCGAGACGTCCAGGAAGATCCGGTGCATGGTCAGCCGGGCTGCAGCGGCGTCCAGGGCTGCGGCCAGGTCGACGTCGGCGTCCTGCCACGCGCCTCCCGCAGCGGGCAGAGAGGCCAGGACGGTCCACTGATCGGTGACGCCGTCGTAGGTCGTCCCTCGCACCGTGAGCGAGGCGGGCGAGCCGCGGCGAGTGCGGTAGCGGAAGCGAAGGCGCGGGTGTTCACGCCAGTCCCGGGGAAGCTGGGCGATCAGCGCGAACGCGGAGCCGTTGCCGTCGCGCAAGTCGCGCAACTCCAGGCACCCGGGCCCGCTCGCGCCGCCCTCGGCGCACCGCACCACCTGACAGCCCAGGAAGTTGCCCCACATGGCCGGATCGTCCGCGGCGATTCCCTCGAAGCCGGTCTGTACCGCGCAGTCCGCGGGCCGGTACTCAACGGGCGGCGGGGCGGGCGGCAGGGCGTCCTGGGGAGACTGCACGAGCGCCTCCGCCAAGACCCCCGCGGCCGACGGGCGCAGCTCGACATTATCGAGCCAGTAGGCCGTCCCCCGCCGATTGCCCGGCCAGCCCGAACTCGCCAGGCCGAGCCGCGTCACCGGCAGCGCCGTCGCACTCGGGAAGGCCTGCCGCAGCAGCGCGTGCAGGTCGACGCTCGCGTGGTGCCAGCGTCCATCTGCGACGGCGCCCACGCTGCCGATCACCGGCCACGTCGCGTCGTTGTCGGTGAACTTCACGATCCGCCGCGAGCCGCCGACCTCCAGCAGCAGGTCGACGCGGAGCGTGTCGGGGGCGCAGTAGTCGAAGTCGAGAGTCGGGTAGCGCGCGGCGTCGAAGGGGCGGCAGCCGAACTCCAGGCCGAACATCCCGCCGATATCGCTGTTGACGACCTCAAGACACCAGTTGCCCCCCTGTGGGTTGGCGAGGGCCCGGCCGTGGGTCCTGCGCGGGACTGCCCCGCCTCCGATGTCCCATAGGCGAAGACCGCCGGCGTCCGCCTCGAAGTCACAGCGCAGCGGCGTGTCGCCGGAGGCGGCAGCCGCCGGCGCCTCTCGCCAGACCGGTGCGCCCTCCGCGCCTCGCGTCCCCCTCGCGACCGGCATCTTGCCCACGCGCAGGTTGTCCAGCCGATAGCAGGCGCCCAGAGGGTTCCCGCCGATGCCCGCCTGGAGGTACTCCAAAGCCCCATGGTTCGCGAACTCCAGCCCGTTCAGCACGAGAGGCGCGTTCGGCGGGTAGAAGGGGCGCAGGCGCGCGAGGAGGTCCACTTCCACGTGTTGCCACCGACCGTCCGCCTGGAGTCCGGGGACCCCTCCCAACTCCTCCGTGCCGATCGGGGCGGCATCGGGTCCGGTCAGGCGCAGTCGGAAGCGCCCGCCCTTCACCGTCAGATAGGCGTCGACGCAGACCGAGGGGGGAATCGCGCAGTCGAAGGCCAGCAGCGGGTGGCGCAACAGATCGAGGTCGCGGACCGGAGCGCGCAACGCAAAGGGGCCGCCCGGGCGCGGGTTGCTCACCAGCAGGCAGCGGTCGTTCGAGCCGCCCTCGCGCACCGCCAACGAAGCGCTGCACGTCCCCTGCGCGCCGCTCCAACCGCCGAGGCCGTGCTTGAGGCTCCCCGCTACGTGGTCAGGCCCGGTCAGCTCGAGCGGGAGAGCGGGCAAGGGAAGCGCCTCGCTGAGCGGCGCCTCCGGCAGCCGCACGGGCTCAGCGCCCTGGTGGTACACACGCGCGCGCGCGACCGTGAGGCCGTTGTCGAGGGTCCACAAGCCCACGGCGCCGCCGGGCAGCGGGTCGGGATCGGCGTACTCCAGGATCGCCTTCCCGTCGACCAGCAGGCGCACCGTGCCGCCGATCCGCTCGGCCCGGAGGTGTTCCCACTCCTTGTGGAGCTCGATGGCGCCGGTCTGACCCACCGCGCCGCCTCCGAGGGCATCGAGGATGTCGGGGAGGCGCA
>VGFB01000334.1 GCA_016869015.1 Armatimonadota bacterium | reverse complement strand
GTGGAGGAGTTGCAGCAGGCCCTGGATGTTGTGCTGCGCCGCTTCCGATCGTGGAGATGAGAGGCGGCTCCCCAGCGCGCCATTCCCTGGGACCGCCGGCGTCTCGCCGGCTGGGGTGGCCGGTGGTGAGCCGTGGCCGTCCGTGCCCGCTGCTCTCCAGAGCGGCGCCGTGCCGTTGAAGTCCCCTGGGACCGCCGGCGTCTCGCCGGCTGGGGTGGCCGGTGGTGAGCCGTGGCCGTCCGTGCCCGCTGCTCTCCAGAGCGGCGCCATGCCGTCGCCGTACATCCTGCCGGTGCCGATCCGTCGATCGCCGCACCCGACTACGCGAGCCAATGAGTAGCGACTCCCGCCGACAGCTCACCCGCAACTTCTGCATCGTGGCCCACATCGACCACGGCAAGTCGACCCTGGCCGACCGCATCCTGGAGGTCTGCGGTGCCGTCGCCGACCGCGACGCCAAGGACCAGATCCTCGACAGCATGGATCTCGAGCGCGAGCGCGGCATCACCATCAAGGCCAGCGCCGTCCACCTGAAGTACCAGGCCGATGACGGGCAGACCTATCACCTCAACCTTATCGATACGCCCGGACACGTCGACTTCAGCTACGAGGTCTCCCGCAGCCTCAAGGCCTGCGAGGGGGCCCTGCTGCTGGTGGATGCCTCCCAGGGCGTTGAGGCCCAAACCGTCGCGAACGCGTACCTCGCCATCGACAACGACCTGGACATCATCCCGGTCGTCAACAAGATCGACATCAAGAACGTGGACCGCTCCTTCGCGGTGACTCAGCTCCATGAGATGTTCGGCTTCGACGAGGGCGAGGTGCTCCACGCCAGCGCGCGCACGGGCGAGGGCGTGCACGAGATTCTGGAGACGATTGTCGCTCGCATCCCCTCGCCCCAAGGTACCACCGAGGAGCCCGTGCGGGCGCTCATCTTCGACTCCGAGTACAACCCGTACCGCGGCGTGATCGCCTACGTGCGCGTGATGGGCGGGGAGATCCGCAAGGGCGACGTGGTCATGATGATGGCCACCGGGCGGCAGTTCGAGGTGGATGAGGTCGGCGTTCTTTCCCCCGGCATGACGCCCACGGACGTCCTGGCGCCCGGGGATGTCGGCTATCTGTGCGCCGGGATCAAGGACGCTCGCGAGTGCCGCGTCGGCGACACCATCACCTCGGCCCGTGGCCCGGCCGATGAGCCGCTGCCCGGCTATCGCGAGCCCAAGGCGATGGTCTTCGCCGGGCTCTACCCCACGGAGTCCGCCGAGTTCGCCTCCCTGAAGGACGCTCTGGACAAGCTGGCCCTCAACGACGCCGCCCTCCAGTACGAGGCTGAGACCTCCGGCGCGTTGGGCTTCGGGTTCCGCTGCGGCTTCCTGGGTCTGCTGCATATGGAGATCGTGCAAGAGCGGCTCGAGCGGGAGTACGACCTGGACCTGGTGGCCACGGCGCCCAGTGTCGTGTATCGCGTGTACCTCAAGAACGGCCGCATGATCGAGGTCGAGAACCCGGCGCACTACCCCGAGGAGGGCAGCATCGAGCGCGTCGAGGAGCCCTACATCCGCGCCACGATCATGTGCCCCGAGGACGCCGTCGGCCCCTGCATGCAGCTCTCCCAGTCTCGCCGTGCGGTGTTCAGGGACATGGTCCATACTGCCGGAGGGCGGGTCACCCTCACCTACTCGATCCCCCTCGCGGAGATCCTCCTCGAGTACTACGACCAGCTCAAGTCGGTGAGCCGCGGCTATGCCTCCCTCGACTACGAGTTCGACGGGTACCAGCCCGCCAGGCTCGCCAAAGTCAACCTGATGATCAACTACGAGCCGGTGGATGCGCTCGCCTTTCTGACCCATCGCGACTTCGCCGAAGTCCGCGCCCGCAGCATCACCGACCGGCTGAAGCAGCTTCTGCCCCGACAGCTCTTCGAGATCCGGGTTCAGGCTGCCATCGGCGGGCGCGTCATCGCCTCCAGCCGGATCAGCGCGCTCCGCAAGAACGTCATCGCCAAGTGCTACGGCGGCGACATCACGCGCAAGCGCAAGCTCCTGGAGAAGCAGAAGGCCGGCAAGAAGCGCATGAAGCAGGTCGGCTCCGTCGACGTGCCTCAGGAGGCCTTCATGTCGCTCCTGAAGATCTGAACCGTCGCCGTGCCGTTCCCCGCTCCCCCTTCAGGAGAGGGCCCGGGGATGAACCCGGGCGTGGAACGCACTGCCACCTTTGGCGTTCTCTGGCCCGAAGGGCGGGCCATGCGCCAGGAAGGGGCGCTCGTCGTTGGAGCGCCCCTTCCTGGCGCGGATTTGGGGTCTGGGGCCCACGGCCCCAGCGGGGTTTGGGGCAGAGCCCCAATAGCCCACGAACACCTCGGGCCAGGAGAACGACAACGAGAAGGCCTAACGGCGAGGGAGTGCGGGCGCTCTACATCCACGTCCCGTTCTGCGTGCGCAAGTGCCCATACTGCGACTTCTACTCGCTGGCGGGTCGGGACGACCTCTTCGAGGCCTACGCTGAGGCCCTGCGGAGGGAGGCGGCCTGGGCGAGGCGGGAGCTGGGGACGCTAGCGCTGGAGAGCGTGTATCTTGGGGGCGGGACGCCGACGGTGCTCCCTGTTGGCGTCATCGCGGGAGTGCTGGAGGCTTGTGCCGGGCTCTTTGGGTTCCCGGCGGACGCGGAGGTCACTTGCGAAGCCAACCCGGGCACGGTGACGCGCGCTGCTCTCGCCGAGTTGCGGGCCGCCGGGGTGAACCGACTGAGCCTTGGGGTGCAGTCCCTGCGCGACGCGGAGCTGCAGTTCCTCGGACGCACGCACACCGCCGCGCAGGGGCGGCGGGCAGTTCACGACGCGCGCGACGCCGGCTTTGCGAACGTCTCCCTCGACCTGATCTACTGCCTGCCGGGTCAGACGCCGGCACAGTGGCAGGCCACGGTTGACGAGGCCGCCGGCCTGGCGCCCAGTCATGTCTCGGCCTACTGCTTGCAGATCGAGGACGGGACGCCCCTTGGGGAGCAGGTAGAGCGCGGCCGGGTCACGCCGATGCCCGACGACGATCAGGCGGCGCTGTACGCGATGACTGGCGAGCGTCTGCGGGCCGCCGGCTTTGAGCAGTACGAGATCAGCAACTACGCCCTTCCCGGGGCGGAGTGCCGCCACAACCTCGTCTACTGGCGCAACGAGCCGTACCTGGGCCTGGGCGCCGGCGCCTGGAGCTTTGTGAACGGCGAGCGCCGGCAGAATGCGGGCGACGTGGAGGCTTACATCGCCGGCTGCCGGGCCGACGCGCCGCCGCTCGCCTACCGGGAGAAGTGCTCCGGAGCCTCGGCGGCGAATGAGACCCTGATGATGGGCCTCCGCCTGCGCGAGGGGGTCGACCTGGCCGCCCTCGCCGAGCGCTACGGGCACGATCTGGCTCGGGAGCGCGGCGAGACCCTTGCCCGGCTCATCGACGCCGGGTTGGCCGTCGTGAGCGCCGGCCGACTGGCGCTGACGCCCGCCGGGATGGCGGTGGCAGGAGAGATCACGGCCTCTCTCGCCTTCGAGGAGGAGTGAGACCGGCGACGGCGAACAGACTTCCCGAGGCTGTGTCGCGGACAGTCAACCTTGCCGCCCGGTCGCGCGTCTGTGAGACATGAAGCACCCGCCGACGGCGCGCAGGCCGTTCGCGGAAAGGAGGAGCCGGAGATGCTAGCACTTCGTCCGGTCATGGCTTGCCTGCTGGTGGCCCTGTTGCTCGTCGGAAGCGCGGCTTCGCGGGCCTTGGCCGACAAGTCCGCGGTCTTGCTGACCGTCGACGAGGCGGGCAAGGTACAGAAGGCCAACCTGGCCGCCTGGGGCGCGGGCAAGGCCGAGGTCGCGGAGCAGATGAAGTACCTGAACCGCGACTCGCTGCGAGTGGAGACCCGTGGGCTCTACGAGGGGGGCCGCCTCTCCCTCCAGGTGCCTCTCGACCTCACTGACTACGTCGCCTCGCCCTCCAACGCGTTCCTCGACCTGTGGGTCAAGCTGGTGGAGCCCGAGCCCGAACCGGGCGCCGCAGCGCCCGGAATGCCCGGCGCCGAAGGCATGCCTGGCATGGGCATGCCCGGGATGGGAATGCCCGGGATGGGAATGCCCGGGATGGGAATGCCCGGCGCCGAAGGCATGCCTGGCATGGGCATGCCCGGGATGGGCATGCCTGGCATGGGAATGCCTGGAATGGGAATGCCTGGCATGGGGCAGCCTGGAATGCCTGGGATGGGAATGCCCGGCATGGGGCAGCCTGGAATGCCTGGGATGGGAATGCCCGGCATGGGGCAGCCTGGAATGCCTGGGATGGGAATGCCCGGCATGGGGCAGCCTGGAATGCCTGGGATGGGAATGCCTGGCATGGGGCAGCCTGGAATGCCTGGGATGGGAATGCCTGGGATGGGGCAGCCTGGAATGCCTGGCATGGGAATGCCTGGAATGCCTGGGATGGGAATGCCCGGGGTGAACATCGGCATTCCGGTTCCGGTGGGCGAGGAGGAGGACGGCTTCCCGATCATCGGGCAGCAGAACATCGCGATACCAGGGATGCCAGGAATGCCAGGAATGCCGGGGATGCCGATGGGCGGCGAGCCGGGGATGATGGGGATGCCGATGGGCCTCGGGATGCCTGGGATGGCGCCGGGCGGAGTCGCGCCCGGCGGCCTGCAGGACGTGAAGGAGCCGGCGCGCAAGATCCGCAACGTCCGCGCGCTGCTCGTCACCGATAAGGGGCTGCTCGACTCAGGCCTGATGGAGGTCAGCGACTACCTGGGGCTAACCCCCGAGTTTTCCGACAAGGAGGGCTGGGTTCGCCTGCTCGTGCCTCTGGCGGATTTCAAGCCCGTTCGGGACCGAGCCAGCGCCTCCCTCGAGCAAGTCGCGCTCTTCGGCGACGCGAAGGGCGAGTTCTACGTCGGAGCCATGCGGCTGGTGCAAGAGGATGCTTCGCTCAAGGCCGACGCCGGCCCGGACCGCGTGGTGAAGAAGGGGCAGGAGGTCACCTTCTCGGCGGCGAGCCAGACGGGCGATGTGAAGGCGCGCTACTCCTGGGACTTCGACGACCTCGTCCAGGGGATCGGCGAGGACGCTCTCGGCCAGCGGGTGACCCATGCCTTCGAGGAGGAGGGCTTCTACAAGGTGACCCTCATCGTCACCGACCCGGGGGCCAAACGGCTGCCCCGCGTCGACCGGGTGAACGTCACGGTGCAGTAGGAGACCCGCATGCCCGGGGACGCGCAGTCGTGCGGCGCTCGTGCGCTCCCGAAGTGTAGTGCTCATCGACGGCCCTTTCGTCTCTCCGACGGAAGGGCCGTTTGGCGAGGTAAGCCATGACGTCCCCCTCGACGTGGATCATCCGGGGCGGGCGGCTTGTTGACCCGGCCACCGGGCGGGACGAAATCGGCGACCTGCTGCTGGCCGACGGGCGGATCGCAGCCATCGGCCAGGTTGAGGCGG
>VGFB01000333.1 GCA_016869015.1 Armatimonadota bacterium | reverse complement strand
GGGCCTATGGGGGCTACGCGGAGGCCTACCGGCAGAGCGGCGGGTACTGGACGGGCATCAACGCGGCGACGATGGCGACGCTGGTGGGCGAATCGGACCGCGGGCGGGTCTGGGCCGGCGAGGTGCGGGCGCAGTGCCTCCCCGAGCTGGAGCGGACACTGGCCGCCGACGAGGATCCGTACTGGTTGTACGCGACCCTCGGCGAGGCCGCCCTGGTGCGGGAGGAGTACGGCGAGGCGGAGGAGTGGTACGGGAAGGCGGCGGAGGTGGGCAGCGGCCGGTACGGGGACCTCAGCTCGACCCGTCGGAACGCCCGGCTGCTGCTGGGGCACCTGCGGGGCGACACGACGACGATCGACCGTCTGCTGCCGGTGCCGCGGATCGCAGTGCTGGCGGGTCGGCTGACGGATCCCGAGACCGGCGAGCGCCTGCAGCTGACCGCCGAGGCGCAACGGGCCGTGCGCCGCCAGATTCAGGAGCGGCTGCGGGAGACGGGCGCCCTGATCGGGTACGCCTCCACCGGCTCGGAGGTCGACATCCTCTTCTCCGAGGCGGTGCTGGACGTCGAGGGCGAGGCACACATCGTGCTGCCCTATGACAAGGATGAGTTTGTGAAGGACACCCTCAACTCACTCGCCGACGACGGCTGGCGGGACCGGTTCGAGGGCGTCCTCGAGCGCGCCTCCGAGGTCGTGACGGCGTCCCAGGGCAAGCTGGAGGGCGGACGGGTGGCGCTGGAATACGCCGACCTGATCCTGTTCGGGCTGTCCAGCCTCCGCGCCGCACAGCTCGAGACCGAGCTGGTGCCGGTGACCGTCTGCGATGCGTCGCTGACGAGCCTGGGCCCCGCTGCGCGGACCATTCAACGGTGGCGCGATCGAGGGTACCGGGTGCAGGTCATCGACCTGCCTTCAGCCGAGACGCCCCTCGCTCCGCCCCTGCGGGCCGAGGCGACGCCCGCTGTGGATCGGGCCGACTTCGCCGGCGAGATCATGGTCATCCTGTTCGCCGACACCGTCAGCTTCAGTCGGCTCACCGATGTGGCCGTCCGCCGGTTCGTTCAGCACTTCCTGGGTGGGATCGCCGAGCTCATCGGCCGCTCACCCGAAGCGCCGCTGACCATGAACACGTGGGGCGATGGTCTCTTCGCCATCTTCGATTCGGTGCGGAGCGCCGGCTGCTTCGCCCTCGAGCTGACCGACCTCGTCTCCGCCACCGACTGGGCCGCCAGGGAGCTGCCCGAAGACCTCAACCTCCGCGTGGCGCTGCACGCGGGCCCGGTCTGGTCGTATACCAACCCCGTCACCCGCAAGCCGGACTACATCGGCACCCATGTCACGCGCGCGGCGCGGCTGGAGCCCAGCACGCCCCCGGGGCATGTCTACGCGACCTACGGCTTTGCCTCCATCGCCGCCGCCGAGGGTGTCGAGGAGTTCACCTGCGAGTACGTCGGGGAGACCCCGCTTGCCAAGTCCGCGGGCATGTGCCCCACCTACCACCTCCGCCGGCGACGTCCCTGACTCACCCCGGTCCAGCCGCCACGCTCGAGGCTCGGGGAGGGGGTCGCCGGAGTCGTCCGTCGGTGCGCGTGGAAGGCGAGGAGAACGGCGCTGTCACGGCGAACCAGAGCGTGACGGCATTCCGGTCGGGGGGAGACGGCATGGCTCAGGTCTTCGTCAGCTACGCCGAAGAGGACGGACACCTGGTTGGGGAGCTGGCCGCCGCCCTTGAGGCGAACGGCTACTCGACCTGGTACTACCAGCGCGACTGCCGGGTGCCCGGGCAACGCTGGTGGCGCCGGGTGCTGCAGGCCATCGATGAGTGCGAGATCGTGCTGCTGCTCATCTCCCGCCCGTCGTTGCAGTCGGCCCAGGTGGACCGCGAAGTCGACTGGGCCATCGCGGCCGGCAAGCCGCTGATGCCGCTGCTGCACGGGATCACTCGGCCGGAGGTGGTTGCGGACTCGCCCGGGAGGGAGTGGCTGGCCGCGATCGGCACGGCGGTGGACATGTCGACTTCGGAGGGCGTGCCGGTCGTGCAGCAGAAGCTGGCGACGGGGCTGCAGGCCAACAACATCACCCCGGTGGGCGTGGAGGCGGCGGCGGCCGCGGAGCCGGCGGTGATCGAGGAGGCCCCGCCGGAGGTCCGCACGGGCCTGATCGTGCCCGGCGGGTGCTCGTGGTACCAGGAGCCCCCGGAGGACTGCCCGGTGGACGACCCCCTGGCCTACGGGGAGTGGGTGAAGCGGCGTGGGCCGGTGTCGATCATCAACGAGAAGAGCGGCCTGGAGCTGGTGTGGGTGCCCGGGGGCAGCTTCATGATGGGCTCGGTGCGCGGACGCGATGACGAGAAGCCCGTCCAGCGGAAGAAGGTGGAAGGGTTCTGGATCGGCCGGCTGCCGGTCACCGTGCGCCAGTGGCAGCTGGTGATGGGTTCCGTCCCGCCCCGCTTCAACGATCAAGGCGCCCAGCATCCGGTGGTGGGCGTGACGTGGGATGAGGCGCGGGAGTTCTGTCGCCGAACCCAGATGGGCCTGCCGCCGGAGACGTACTGGGAGTACGCCGCCCGCGGCAGCGAGGGCCATGTCTACCCGTGGGGCAACACGTGGGACCCTGGGCTCTGCCAGAACAAGGAGAACCTCCACGGCCAGGAACGGACCCTCCCCGCCGGAACGCTTCCTCGCGGCGGCAGCTGGTGCGGCGCGCTGGACATGGCCGGGAATGTGTGGGAGTGGTGCCAGGACGCCTACTCGCCCGATCCGTCGGCGGCCCAGGCGGCGCCGACCGGGCGCCGATCACTGCGCGGAGGGGGCTGGGGGTGCGACGAGTTCGAGTGCCGCTGCTCCTGCCGGCTCGGGGCGGCGCCCGCCAACCGCAGCCCCATGATCGGGCTGCGCGTCGCGCGGCCCCGGACTCGCAAGGCGGAGGCGTGACGCAACTCACACTGGGGGAACGCCGGCCTCTCAAGGAGTGGACGGGATCGGGCGCGAAGTAGGAGGTTGAGAGCAAGGCACTCATCCCATCTGCAGGTGGCTGACTGCGGTGAGAGCGGCTGATCGTGGTCCCTGAGAGCGCGTTGGCGACGCCGCCAGCGCAGGCCCGCCGGTCGGGCTAGTGGACGCCGACACATCAAGCGGGAAGAAGTGAGTTCGATGCGGCTCATCTCTGCGCTGGGGCTCGCCCTCCGAGCCGACCTCGCGGCCGCGCGCGCCTTCCTGCAAACCGGCCTGCTCCGCGTCCTGATCGCCTCCCTTATCCTCGTAGTCATCGCGTGCCGTCTCTCGCTCGCGCTCTCCCCCCTCGAGTACTCCATGCTCGACATCCTCCTTCGGCAGCGCCCGCCGGGGGCGCCCGATCCGCGGATCGCGGTCGTGGGCATCGAGCCGGAGCTCATCGACGCCCACGAGGAGGAGCGCGCCAGACTCGCCGCCGATCCCGCCCACCAGGGCCGGCCCGCGTGCATCTGCGATACGATCCCCCGTGACGACATCGCCCGCCTCGTCGAGCGCACGCGCCGCGCCGGGGCACGGGTCGTGGCCCTGGACCTCTTCTTCACCAACCCCTGCCCCATTCGCGGCCACAATGGCCGCCTGCGGCTCGCGCTGGGCCAGGGCCCGGGCGAGGTCATCGTGGCCGTCGAACCGCTTCCCGGCCACCCGTCGCGCTATCGTCTGCCCACCTCTGAGGTCAAGGGAGGCCATGACCTCCTCCTGGCCTCGCCACTGGTCTACCTCGGCGGTGGGGGGGGCGTCCGCGGCGTGGAGCTCGTACAGGCCTTCGAGATGGCCGACTACGTCAAGGAGGAGCACCTGCCGCTGGAGGCGCCGGTGGAGCTGTTCCCCGCGCTGGGGGCCGCGGTCTATGCCGCCATGACCGGCCATCCCTGCGACCTGGCGGAGCCGATGGATGGGCACTGGATCATGTGCGGCGATCACCTGATACCTGTCAACTACGAGGAGCGCATCGATCTGCTCGAGCCTCTGATTCGGCGTAACGCGCCGGAGGGGCGCTACCCGATGCTGATCAACTGGGTCGGCCCGGCGGGCTCGATCCCCATGTACGGGGCTTCCGCGGTGCTCAAGGCCGAGCCGGAGAACCTGGAGAGCTGGTTCAGCGGCAAGGTCGTCATCCTCGGCTCTGGAATCGACCGCAGCCTGACGCCCGTGCGAGGCGGCGCGCGGTGGGCCGGGCCACCCTTCGTCGACCAGCGCGGAGAGGTGCTCATGAGCGGCCCCGAGGTCCATGCGAACGTCGTGGACACCATGCTCCGCGGGCGGTTCCTGATGCCGGTGGCGCACTCGACGGTCTGGCTGATCCTGATCCTGGGAGCGACTCTCACCATCACCGCCTTCCGCAGCGCCCGCACCGCCACCGCGCTCGGAGTCCTGGCGGTGGAAGGCGGCGGCCTGCTGCTGGCCGCCAACGTGCTGATCACCCGCAACGTGTGGCTCTACACAGCAATCCCGATCCTCACGTTCTCCGTATCGGCCGCCCTTGCCATCGCCTGGGGCCTCGCCAAGTCCACCAGCCACGAAGCCCAGCTCCAGCGCCAGTTGCGGTCCCTTCACGACGCCACGGCGACGACGGTCCACGACCTGAAACAGCCCCTGGCCGCCATCAACGCCCTGGCGGCGGCGCTCCGCAAGCTCCAGGAGAAGGGCCGCCCAGACTCCCCGGAGATCCTCGAGCTCATCGAGAAGCAAGTCGGGTCCGCCCTCGGCAACATCGACGACCTCCTGGCCGTTGACGCCGCCCGTCCCCTCCGCCTCAACTCCCAGCCCTTCGACGTGGCGGCCCTGACCCGCGACTTGGCGACGACTCTGGGCATGACCAGCAGCGTCCACCAGATCGAGGTCTTCCCGGCCGAGGGGTCCATCACCCTCGAGGGCGATGCGCGTCTGATCGGGCGCGTCCTCAGCAACCTCATCGACAACGCCATCAAGTACTCCCCGACCGGGGGCCGCATCACCATCGAGGTGGCCTCCTTCCCCCAGGTGGCGGTGATCCGCGTCCGCGACCAGGGCATGGGCATTCCACCGGACCAGTTGCCCGGGATCTTCGATCCGTACGTTCGGGCCCTCCCCGAGGGGATGGACATCCCCGGCACGGGCGTCGGGCTTCACTCCGTGCGACGCATGGTGGAGGCTCACGGCGGACACGTCACCGCTCAGAGCCAGCTCGGGGTCGGGTCGACCTTCACTGTAACGCTCCCGAAGGTCGCGCAGCCCGCCCCATCCCATGCGCTTGTGAGGTGAGCAACATGAGGCGAGCAGTCTGGTTGGCGATGGCCGTTGCCCTCGGTTGTCTGTCGGCAGCCGGCTTCGCACAGGGCTCGGTGCGGGCCAATCTCGTGCGCTACAAGGGCACGGTGAAGATCCTCCGTCACGGCCAGGGCGCCTGGGCCACCGTCGGGGCGCGCAGCGACAAGCGCCTCTTCCCCGCGGACCAGGTCTAGACGTACCAGCG
>VGFB01000332.1 GCA_016869015.1 Armatimonadota bacterium | reverse complement strand
ACGACCGTGCTGAACGCGAAGTCCGTCGGCGGATCGTAGGTTACCTGGTAGGCCGTCGGCGACAGCTGCTTGAGGTTGGCGGCGGTCAGGGCGATCGGCACGTTGCTGACGAGCAGCTCGATCGACGCCGGGTCGACACCCGAGATGGTGTCGTAGACCCGGAAGCTGATGTTCGTGTCGATCAGCACGTTCGTCGCCTGATCGGCGGGGAACAGCTGGTCGATGACGGTGCCCTCCACATCCGGGAGGGTCGTGAAGGTGTACAGGACGGTGGACATCGCGTTGCCGGCGATGTCGGACGCGTCCACCGTGACGGTCACCGTCTGCCCCCAGTCGAAGTCAGCCGGAGGATCGTAGAGCACGGTGGTCAGGGTCGGCGTGCCGCCGAGCTGCAGGGCGGCGCTAACGTCCGTCCCGTTCACGGTCACGTGGATGGACGCCGGGTCCACTCCGGAGAGGTCGTCCGTCAGCTCGAAGCTGATGTCGGTGTCGACCGGCACGTTCGTGTCGCCGTCGGCCGGCGACGCGTTCTGCAGCTGGGGTGCGTTGCCATCGGTGATGACCCAGAAGCTGAACGTGGTGGTCAGGACGTTGTTGAACTGGTCAACGGCCCGGACTTCCACGATGACGCGCTGGTTGTACAGGAAGTCCACCGGCGGGTCGTACTGCACGGTCCGTTGCTGATCCGTGCCTCCGATCGTCAGGGCCGAAGTCACGTTGCGCCAGCCGCCGGCGTCCGCGGGGTCCTGCTGGATCCGGACCCGAATATCGCCGGGCAGCACGCCGGAACCCGGGTCGGAGATGATGAACGAGATATTGGTGTCCAGCGGAACATCGGTGGAGCCGTCCGCGGGGTTCTCGCCCTGCATCACCGGCGGGTTGGTGTCGGCCGTCCCGACCTTCCGCCACACCACATCCGTCCGCACGTTCGGCACCTCGTCCCGCACCGCCACCGCAACGTACCGTGTGCCGTTGGGCGCGCCCGTGGGGATGGCCACCGTCTGCGTCCCCGGCGACAGGGACGCCACCGGCGTCAGCCCGCCGATGGGGTTGCCCTCCGTAGGCTCGAAGTAGACGTCGTAGCCCGCCACGTCGATCTGCGCCGCCTCGTTGTAGGCCGTGAAGTCGACGTTCACGATCGTGCCGTCCACGTTCGGCGCCGCCAGCAACTCGCTGATCTTGACCGGTACCGGCGCGACCGTGTCGATCACCCGCACGGTGAACGTCTGCGTGTCCGTCGGGTCGTTGGGGTCCGCGTAGTCCGCGCGCAGCGTGTTGCCCGCCGGGCCGGCGGCCACGTTGATCGTGCCGTCACCGGAGGCGCCCGGAGCGCCGAGCGTGTCCACGCGGGCCTGGAAAATCGTGCTGCTCGGTCCCGTCTCGGTCAGCGTCACGGTTTCCGTGTCGCCGCCGGTCAGCACCCTGACCGTCACGTCGAGGGTGTCCTCCGTCAGCACGTCGGCGTTCCGGTCGGCATCCTCGACCACAAGGAAGACGCGATCGCCTTCCTCGTACGGTCCGGCGAAGGGCGCGTAGGTGTTGTCGGCCCAGAAGGCGTTGCTCGGCGTGAGGATGACGGGGCCGGTGAACGACCCGGTAGGCGGGTAGGTCACCCAGTCATAGCCGTCCGTGGCGCGGAACCTCGCCGTGTGCGCCCCGGCGCCGATCAGGCCGGTCTGGTACTCGTAGGTGTTTCCGTCGATCGCGTTGGCGGGCGTCAGCTCCGCAGCGGAGAGGGTCATGTCGACCCACGCGCCGCCGTCGATCTTGATCTGCACCTGAGTTGCCAGATGCCCGTCGACGTCGGTGTAGACGATGGTGTACGTGAAGGGCGTCGTCTCAGTGCCGGCGATCGGGTTGACCGTCGGATTGCTGAGGGTCGGCGGCCTGTTCCGTACGTCGAAGGAGTAGGTGTTCGGGGCCGGGTCGGGATAGCGGAGGCTCGCCGAGCCGTCGCTGGCGAACATGTAGTAGCTGTGCGTGCCGACGGTCAGCCCGATGGTCCGGAACCGGAACAGCGCACCGTTGGTGTAGTCCGTATCGGCCGGATTCACCGGCTGCATGTCGTTGGCGACGCCGTCCAGCCACACCTGGATCGCCGTCGGCGGGTCGTTCTGCGGGTCGGTGTAGATCGCTTCCCACGTGAAGCGCGTCCGCGGAACGCCTTGGGCCGGCGTGAGCCAGGCGTCCGTTCCACCCGCCGTATCGGTCAGAATGAGCGGCGGGTCGGTCACGATCGGGAACAGGTACTCGCCCGTGGTCGGGAACCGCAACTGGTTGTTCCCGTCATCCGCGAACATGTGGTAGCTGTGGTTGCCGACGGGGAGCTTCGTCGTGTACCGGAACAGCGCCCCGTCCGTGTAGTCCTGGTCGGTGGGGTCGAACTGCGGCATGGGGATCGCCACACCGTCCAGCCACAGCTCCAACGCCGTCGGCGCCACGCCCTCCGGATCGGTGTAGATCGCCTGCCACACGAAGGTCGTCGAGGTGTCGCCCGTCTTGGGCGTCAGCCAGCCGATGGTCCGCCCGTTCTTGTCCTCCAGCGTGCAGGGCGGGTCCGTTACGACAGGGTGCAAGTACGTGGCCGGCGCCGTCGTCGGGAAGCGCAGCGGGTTGCTGCCGTCGCTGCAGGAGATGTAGTAGGCATGGTTGCCGACCGGCAGCTGGGTCTGATACTGGAAGATCGCCCCGTTGGTGTAGTCCTGGTCGGCCGGGTTCACCTGAGTCATCGGATAGGGCGTCCCGTCCAGATGCACCAGGAGCGAGGCCGGCGGCTGGTTCTCAGGGTCGGTGTACGTGGCCTCCCAGACGAAGGTCGTCAGAGGCGAACCGTCCTGCGGCACCACCCAGTCCTGCCCCACGATCGGCGGCCCGTCATCCGGCGGAACGCCGGTGTGGTCCACGAGCGTGCACGGGTCGTCAGTGACCACCGGCCGCGGATACGTGTTGGGAGCGGCGGGGTAGCGGACGATGTTGTTCCCGTCATCCGCCTGGATGAAGTACACGTGGTTGCCCTTCGGCAGCGTCGTCCGGTAGCGGAACGTCGCCCCGTCGGTATAGTCCAGGTCGGCCGGGTTCGTCTGCGTCATGGGATACGCGACGCTGTCGATCCAGACCTCCAGGCTCGTCGGCGCAACGCCTTCCTGGTCGGTGTAGACGGCAAGCCACGTGAACTGCGTCTGCGGCGTTCCCGCCAGCGGAGCAAGCCAGGCCGTCGTCCCACCATTCCGATCGGCCAGCGTGCACGGCGGATCGTACACGTCCGGTCCGTTCAGCGTGTTGGGCGCTGCGGTCGGGATCCGCACGTTGTTCGTGCCGTCGCCCGTGACGAGGTAGTAGCTGTGCAGGCCCACCGGCAGCAGCGTCGTGTACGTGAACTCCGCCCCGTCGGTGTAGTCCGTATCGCTCGGATTGACCGGCGTTAGCGGGACGGCCGTGCCGTCGAGCCACAGTTCGAGCGGGTTGGGCGGCTCGCTCTCCTCATCGGTATAGATCACCCGCCAGGTGAACGGCGTCCGCGGCGTGCCGTCGTACGGCGGGATCGTCTGCTTGGGCGACCACCAGTCCGCCTCGCCCGGCGCCATCGTCAGCGTGGGCGCCGGATTGGTGACGATCGGGTGAGGATACGTGTCGGGCGCCGTGAACGGGAAGCGGAGCGCGTTCTTCCCGTCGTTGCACTCGATGTAGTACACGTGGTTCCCGACCGGCAACTGCGTCTGGAACCGGAACTGCGCGCCGTCGGTGTAGTCGGTGTCGCCGGGGTTCACCGGCAGCATCGCATTCGGCACGTTGTCGAGCACCACCTGAAGCACAACCGGCGCCTGGTTCTCCGCATCGGTGTAGGTGGCTTCCCAACTGAAGTTGGTCGTCGGCCGGCCATCCATCGGGATGACCCAGTCCTGGCCCACGCCCGGCGTCGGGACGTCCGACGGCGGGACACCGGTGTGATCCACCAGCGTCGGCGCGGTGTTGACCACGATCTCGGTGTCCGAGGACCGCATCCCGGTCGGCGCCGGGATGAAGTTGGTGTCCGCAACCACGTCCTGGGGCGAGGGCGACGGCGGCTGGCGAAGCGTCACCGACTTCGGATCACGAATGCGGACCTGGACGAAGTCACCGCCGCGCGCGTTGTCGGCGACATCGTAGGCGATGATCAGGCCCCGATCGGTGCCGGCGCGCACCGTGTAGTTCTTCAGGTCATCGAACGTGGCCACCGGAATGCCGCCGATCATCGAGAAGGTGGCGGTGTCCAGGACCGTGTCGGTGGGATCGATGATCCCGTTGATGTTCTGGTCCCGGTAGAGCGTGGGCGCCACGTCGCCCGCCCGCACCGGCTGGGACTTCTGGTCGATCTTCAGGGCGTCCAGGATGACCTCATCCTGGTCGACGCGGAGCCGCAGCCCCAGCATGGGGACCTGTGGCGTGCCCTGGATGGCCGTCGCGGGCGCGAGGTCGGTCGGCGTGATCGTCAGCGTGTCCGGCGCCTCCACGATGACCGTCTTCGTGTCCAGTGTCCGCACGGGGAACCGCGAGAAGCCCCAGGTCCCGACGCCCGTACGCTGCCGGGCCTGGATGACGCCGGGGATCTGGCAGGTGATGGCCGACCGCGGGAAGTTCGGGTCGATGTTCGGCTCGGGGTAGTCGATCCCGGCGCCCACCGTGTTGCCCGGCACCGCCGCGTCGGCGATGTCGTAGCACACGAGCAACTCTCGCACCGCCGGCGGCGACTGGTTCGCCGGCACGCGGTACGACAGCCCCGTGATGTTCGCCTGCTGGTTCTGCACGACACCGGTACCCAGCAGGACGTCCGTACCGACGTTCACCCGGCCGTTCTTGTTGACGTCCTCGTACACCAGCACCCGGTCGGTGTCGGTGTCGTTCTTGCTGCTTCCGCTCTCGTCGATCAGAATCTCGCGGATCACGACGTCACCCGTCGAGATGTCCGGAGCGACATTCGTGTTGGTGAGCGTCAGCCCCAGGACCGGCACGTTCAGGTCGCCCTGGGTGGCCTCCGTGGGCGCCACGTCCTTCTCCGTCACGATCAGCTCGTGCGGTTGCACCCAGATGTTGGCCGTCATGTCCGGGCCCGGGTCGGAGATCTGGTCCAGACGGAAGAAACTGTCGTACCTCGAACCCGGCACGATCACGCCCCGCGACGCCGGCGTGCCGTGCGCCAGCGTGTTGGGGGCGGACTTCTTCGCCCCGGCGGAATCCTCGGTGCCAAACTGGGTAAAGGCGCGGATGCCCAGGCTCCCCGGGAACGGATCGCTCTCCATGTTCCCATGGACGCCGCGCGGGTTGCGCTCCAACTCGTACAGGCCGTCCGCCTGTTCGGTGATGACGCTGAAGTAGACCTCGTCCGTGTGGCCGAAGCGCGTGTCGATCCGCCAGACGTACAGGCCCGGCGGCGAGGGATCGCCGAAGTAGTTGCCGCCGTTCCGGTTGCGGTTCTCGATCAGGAAGTGCTCT
>VGFB01000331.1 GCA_016869015.1 Armatimonadota bacterium | reverse complement strand
TGGACGACGTCGCCCGGCTGCGTATGTTGCTCGACCCACCGCATCGCTTCGTCGCAGTCGGGCAGGAGGGCCTCGCTCTTCTCGCGATCGCTGGCCATGATCGGCTTGCCGGTGACGGCGAGCATCACGATGGCATGGGTGGTGGTGAGCGGCAGCAAGGCCGGCGAGGGGAGCAGCGTCGCCGCGGTCAGCGCCGCCGCGCGCCGCCAGGTGGCCCACGCCGGCAGCAGGCGCACGAGCACGGTCGAGGCGCTGATGGCCCAGAAGGGCGCCGAGTGCATCGTGAAGCGCCCGCCGTAGGAGAAGAGTAGGGGCAGCATGCCCAGCAGCATCCAGCGGACGATCGCCTCCTGCGCGCGGGACTTGCGCAGGCGGAAGATGCCCCAGAGACCGCAGCCGATGAGCACCAGGTTGAACATCTGCAGGCTGAGGATGCGCTGCAGCAGGCCCATCGGCAGTCCGGCGTTCATCGCCGCCCCGGCGACCCACTCCCGCTCCATGAAGGTCCGCACCGCCCAGGGTGAGGCCCACAGCAGCGCAACCCCAATGACCTTCAGCACCTCACCCCGGTAGCGGGGGTACTTGAGCCCGAACAGGCCCAGACCCAGCACGACAAGGTAGGGGATCGCGATGTGGGCGTAGAGCATCAGCGTCAGGAGAACGATGGACGCCCACGTCCGCCGCGTCAGCAGCGTGATGATCAGCGGCGGGGCGAGGATGTTCACAACGCAGCTCGGGATGTACAGTAGCTCGACCACCGCATGGCCCACATCCAGGCTGAGCAGCAACACCCCAACCAGGGCGTTGCGCGGGCCGAAGATCCAACGGGCCACGAACCAGCACGAGAGGTAGGAGGCGGGCAGGAAAAGCACCGCCAGGATGCGACCGGCGATGAGCACGCTGCCGGTCAACCGGGCCAGGCCGGCCAGCAGGACATGGATGAGCGGCGGGTACAGGTGGGGTCGACCGACCGGCGCGTAGTCCCAGTCGACCCACGACGGGAGCGCGTCCTGCACGTTGATCTGCTTGGCGATCGCCAGGTGGTACCATGTATCGGAAACGAACGGCTCCAGGCCCCCGTTCCGCACGAGCAGGGCGAGCGCGACGGCCGCGATGAAGCCCACCGCGAATCCGTCGAACACCCCGAACGGCTCGCGCCACCAACGGCGGTCGGCGCGGGAGTTGTCCAGGTCCACCCAGCGGTAGGTTGTGAAGAGGCCGAGTAACCGGCGCCTCCAACGCGTCTGCATGGTCGTCCTGCCGCACCTGCGGCTCAGAACAGCCCGCTCTCCGGCGGACGCTCCGGTTCGCGGGCGGGCTCCGCGTCGGTCGGCGACACCGGCGCCGGCTCAGGGGGCTTGGGCGCCGGCGCGCCGCCGGCGCGCGGGGTCTCGTCCAGGCGATGTCGCAGGAGCAGGGCCATCCAGAAGGCCCCCTGCGAGGCGCAGGCGGCCAGGAGCCACAGCACCTGCCCCACGCAGGGGAGCAGGATCATCGCCCACCCGAGGAGGCTGACGCCCGCCAGGATCTCGAGAAGCGGATGCGCCACCGCATCGGGCCGGACGCGCCGGACCGCCCAACGCCCCGCTACCAGCGAGACCCCGACGCCGCCCATCGTGCCCACCAGAGCGCCGATCCCCACGACTGGAAGCCCCGCCTGATCGCTGCCGCCCGCCAGTTGCTTCGTGACCGCCGCCAGCAGCGCCACCGCCAGGAGGGCCGCCAGGCCCGCCAGCGGGGTCTGCCAGCGGTATCGCGCCACCGCTGTCGCGCAGCGTCGTGCGAATCGCGGAAACGCCGACATGACCGCCATCTGGAGCGTCGCGGAGACCAGGACCATCACCGGAAGCAGCAACAGCGCGACCCACGCCCCCTCGTCCTTCTTGCCCGGCGGGGCTTGGGCGGTGGCCGAGACCGTCCAGGCCAGCGCCGAGAGCCCCCACGCCAGGACGACGATCGCGCGCTCGGGCACCCCTCTTGACGTCTCTTCGTGACGGGCGCGTCCCACGGCGGCTCCCCTCTCGGCAGACGTGGCGCATCGCTGCGCGCTCCCTTGGGCATACAGCTTTCGGTAGCCTCCAGGTTTCCTCCGGTTCAGGTCACGCGGAGACGGCGGGCCGCCGCGAGAAAAGTGCCCGGGCAAGGAGGTCATCCGTAGGACCTCGCGGAAGGATATTCGTTCCGCACGACAGACGCCCTGAGCAACGCCGGAGACCGAGTGCCGCGCTGGTTCACGCTTCAGTCGGTGCAGGGGCCACTCTAAGGAGGCCACCGCCTTGCCTACCGAACACGACCTCTGGAGAAAGAAGCTGGCTCCGCTGGGCCTGACCGAGTTTGGGGAGCTGCACTGGAACGCAACGACGCCGGAGCTCTACGAGCACGCCATTCGCCACGGCGAGGGGCTCATGGCCCACCTCGGCCCGTTCGTCGTGAACACAGGGCAACACCGGGGCCGCTCGCCGAACGACAAGTTCGTCGTGCAACAGCCGCCCAGCGAGCCGCACATCTGGTGGGATGAGACGAAGCCGTTCGCGCCGGAGATGTTCGATCGGCTGCGCGGCCGCGTCACGGCCTACCTGCGCGGCTGCGACCTGTACGTGCAGGACTGCCACGTCTGCAATCACCCCGACTACAGGATGCCCATTCGGGTCATCACGCAGAAGGCGTGGCACAGCCTCTTCGCCCGGGACATGTTCCTGCGTGTCTTTGACCGCGAGGAGTTGCTGAAGCACGAGCCGGAGTTCACCGTCATCCACTCCGGCGACTTCCGCGCCGATAAGGAGCAGGACGGCACGAACTCGGGCGCGTTCATCATCATCAACTTCGAGGAGCGGATCTGCCTGATCGGCGGCACCCTGTATGGGGGCGAGATCAAGAAGGCGATCTTCACGATCCTCAACTACCTCTTGCCCGGCAAGGGCGTCCTTTCGATGCACTGCTCCGCCAACCTCGGGGACCGGGGCGACACGGCGCTGTTTTTCGGGCTCTCCGGGACGGGCAAGACGACCCTGTCGGCCGACCCGGAACGCCTGCTGATCGGCGACGACGAACACGGCTGGTGCGATGACGGGATCTTCAACTTCGAGGGCGGCTGCTACGCGAAGGTCATCAACCTCTCGCGCGAGGCCGAACCGGCGATCTACGAGTGTACCCGGCGGTTCGGCACGATTCTCGAGAACGTGGCGATGAGCCGCCGCACGCGCCGCATCGACCTGGACGACGACACCTTCACCGAGAACACTCGCGCCGCCTACCCGGTGAACTACATCGGCCGCATCGTGGAGGAGGGGCGGGCGGGGCACCCCAAGAACGTGGTATTCCTGACCTGCGATGCCGACGGCGTCATGCCCCCCGTGTCGAAGCTCAACCCGAACCAGGCGCTGTATCACTTCCTCTCCGGCTATACGGCCGACGTCGCCGGGGTCGACACCAGCCTGGAGAAGGGCCAGACCCGCCCGCGCTTCAGCCCCTGCTTCGGCGCGCCGTTCCTTGCACGCCCGCCGCTGGTCTATGCCCAGATGCTCGGCGAGCGCATCAAGAAGCACCGGGTGAACTGCTGGCTGGTGAACACCGGGTGGGTCGGCGGTCGCTACGACCAGTCCGATCGCGTCAAGATCCAGTTCACGCGCGCGATCATCCGCGCCATCCTGACCGGCGGCCTGGCGAAGGTCGAGATGGTTACCGACCCGTACTTCGGCCTCGCCATTCCGGTGGAGTGCCCGGGCGTGCCGCGCAAGGTCCTCATTCCGGAGCAGTCGTGGCGCAGCAAGAAGGACTACACGGCTTCCGCGCAGATGGTCGCCGATCGCTTCCGGGCGAACTTCGAACGGCGGTTTGCGGACGCGGCGAAGAGCATCCTCGCCGGCGGGCCGCCCAAGGCGTAACCCCGCCGGTCCAATGACGCTTGAAGGAGACTACCATGCCCAAGACGGCCACGATTGTCATCCCCGGCGACGCCCGGCCGGCAGCCAACAAGTTCTGGTGGCCGAAGGCCGAACAGGGCCTGCAGACCCTCGTCGGCTGCCTGAAGGACCTCGGCTGGAAGGCCGACATCCCCTACCGCGGCCCGATCGACTCGCAGGCACTCAGCTCCAAGGTCTTCGCCCAGGCGAAGGGCGATGTCATCATCGCCTTCTTCACCGGCTGGTCCTTCACCGGCCATCTCAGCCAGGGGCTCCTGTCCTCCGACCATGCGGACAAGCCCCTCCTGATGCTCAGCAACTTCCTGGGGGACTTCCCGGGTCTGGTGGCGCTGCTGAACACGGCGGCGGGCCTGCGCATGTTCGGGCGCGAGCACAGCCGGCTCTGGACCAACGAGTACGCAGCCGACCCGGCGTTCATGAAGCGCTTGCGAGAGTTCCTGACGACGGGCAAGGTCGTGTGGGACATCGACTCCTACGTCTCGCCCGGCAACCCGCAGGACTACTCGGCCAAGGCCGTGAAGACCGGGACGCAGGTCGCCGAGCGCATCCTGAAGGAGCGCCGGATGGCGGTGATGCTGGGCGTCTGCTCGATGCAGATGTTCAACGCGCTGATCCCGCTCGACTTGCTGAACCGCGTCGGGTTCGGGACGGAGATGATCGACCAGGCGGAGTTGCTCCGACGCACCCTCGAGGTGCCCGACAAGAAGGGCGAGGAAGCCTTGAGGTTCTGTCAGAGCAAGGGCGCCCAGTTCCACTTCGGCTCGCTGCCCAGCCGCGACCTCACCCCCGATCAGGTCATCAAGCAGTTCCGCATGATGCGCGCGGCGGTCGACCTGATGGAGGAGTTCGGCGGCGACTGCGGCGGGACGCAGTATCAGCTCGGCCTCATCGAGAGCTGGCCCGCCACGGACCTGTGGGACGGGCTGATGAACAATCGCTGCCGGCCCTGGAGCAACGGGGACAGCGTCGCCTGGTCCACCGAGGCCGATTACGGGAATCTGCTGCCGATGCAGCTCCTCAAGGAGATCCAGCTGGCGAAGAAGCAAGACCCGGAGGTCTACTTCCACGACGTGCGCTGGGGCAAGGAGGTCGACGGGGAGTTCGTGTGGGTTCTGCTCAACTCCGGGTGCGTGGCGCCCTACTTCTTCAACCGGAGCGCGGACAGTCTGGAGGGCATGCACTCGTACCGCCAGTCCGCCGTCTACTTCAAGAACGGCGGCGGCACGTGCGCCGGCGTCACGCTGCCCGGGGAGATGACCTATGCGCGCGCCTACGTGGAGGACGGGCAGTTGAAGATGATCGTGGGCAAGCAGCAGGTGAAGCAGTACAGTCCGGCCCAGACGCAGGAGCTCCTCGACGCGACGACGCCCGAGTGGCCGATCGCGGCGGCCGTCAAAGACGCGCCCATGCACGTCATCATGGCGGATTTCCCCTCGAACCACGAGGCCGGCTGCTACGGCGACCACGTCGGCGAGATGGTCGCCTGCTGCGAGCGTCTGGGCATCCCGACGCGCGTCTACCACGCGTAGAAGCACCCTCCTTCTCACGAAGCGTCCGCAGGG
>VGFB01000330.1 GCA_016869015.1 Armatimonadota bacterium | reverse complement strand
GCGGCGAAGCAGCGTCTGCCGGAGGCCCGACTGGTGCAGGGCGACGTGCGTCGGCTGCCCTTTGCCGACAACTCGTTCGACGCCTGCCTGTCCTTCGGGGTCATTGAGCACTTCCCGGAAGGCCCCGACGCGACGCTGGCGGAGGCCCGGCGGGTGCTGGCGCCCGGGGGCAAGGTGATCCTCTCGGTGCCACACGTGAACTGGCCGAGCCGGATCGGCAACCCCCTGAAGGTCGTGTATCGGTGGCTCCGGCGCCTGCCGTGCACGGAAGCGCCTGAGCCGCCCGGGCGGTACCACGGGCGCGCGGAGTTGCGGGACGCCTTCGAGCGGAGCGGCTTTGAGATCGTCGCCCTCCTGCCCTTCGACCACGCGTACGCGCTGCATAGCTTCAGCGGGGTGTTTCGCCGTCGGGACGCGTACCACGATGTCACCCCTGTGGGGTACGCGCTGGCGCGTTGGCTGCGTCGAATAGCCCCGTGGGGCACGGCCTTCACGGCGTGCGTGGTGGGGCGGAAGCGCTGAATGGTCCGGGAGCGCGCCATGCGCATTGGGATCGATGCCAGCCACCTGCTCCGGCCTGAGAAGAGCGGCGTCGAGACGTACACGCTCAATCTCCTGCGCGGACTCCTGGCAATCGGCGACCGCCCGGAGGTGTACCTATACGCGGCTGGGGCCGAACGTCCCACCGACGCGGACCCTCTGCTCGCCATGGCGGACCGTGCGCGGGTCACGACAGCGCCCCGCCTGTGGTTACGCCTCCGGATGCCCTTATGGATGGGGTTGGACCGCGTTCGAGTCGCCCATTTCCCGGCGGGCATCCTGCCCCGGTGGGTCCCGTGCTCTGCGGTTGTCACGCTGTACGACCTGGCCGCCCTGCACTACCCCGAGCTCTACGACCCTCGCGAGCTGCAACACTACGACGAACTGATCCCCCGTTCGGCACACCGGTCGGCGGTCGTGCTCACCATCTCCGAGTCCACGAAGCGCGACCTGGTGCGGTACTGGGGAGTTGCCCCCGGGAAGATCGTGGTCACGCCCCTGGCTGCGGCCCCGCAGTTCGTGCCGGTTCGGGACGCGGCTCACTCGATGCAGGAGCGCTTCGGGGTCTCCGGTCCGTACGTGCTGGCCTGCGTGGGGTCGGGCCACCCGCGCAAGAACCTCGTGGCGGTCGTCGAATCGCTCGAGCGCCTGCAGCAGCCGTCGATCCGCCTCGTGATCGTCGGCGGCCCGACGCTGGATGCCTCGGCGCAGGCGGCCATCGAGCAATCGTCGGCCCGCGACCGTATCATGCTCCTGGGGCACGTCCCCGAGGAGTGCTTGCCGACCGTCTACTCTGGCGCAGCGCTGCTGTGCTTCCCGTCGCTCTACGAGGGCTTTGGCTTGCCGGTACTGGAGGCCATGGCGTGCGGCACGCCGGTGGTGTGCTCCAACGCGTCGTCGCTCCCGGAGGTGGCCGGGAGCGCAGCCGTAATGGTCGAGCCGGAGTCGCGCGAAGCCCTGACGGAGGCCATGGACGCCGTCCTGAGCGATCGACACCATCGGGAGGCGCTGTCGGCTGCCGGCATCGAGCGCGCCCGTCAGTTCTCGTGGGAACGTACGGCAGGGCTGACACTGGACGCGTACCGGAAGGCGGCGGGGGAGTAGGCCGCTCGGTCGAAGCGGGCTGCGGTCTACGCCATCTTGGCCGTCGTCGCGCAGGCCACCAGAGCGTAGCTCAGGTACGCGTCGAGAGGGGTGCCGCGCTCCAACCGCTCGGATGGCCAGCCCAGAGCGTCCCCCAGGCGCGCGAGGCGCAGCTTGATACGCGTAGGCACAAGGAAGCGGAGCGATGCGTACAGGCTGTCCCCGAGGAAGCTGCAACGCTCCGCGCCGGCTGCCTGGCAGAGCTCCCGGAGTTCCCGCCGCGAGAATGGGTACTCCTCCCCCACTCTCCAGCGGCCCGTGCGCTCCGCCGCGAACTTGAACAGGCGGTAGGGCAAGTTGTGACAGTTGGGTACGCTGATGAACGCCATCCCGCCAGGCCGAAGGACCTCGAAGTGGGCCCGGATGACCCGCGCCCGGCGGGCATCCGCGAAGTGCTCCGCCAGTCCGAAGGACATCGACACATCGTGGCGACCGACCAGCGCGGGAGGCAGATCGAGAGCATCCGCCTCCAGGGCACGCGCCGACAGCCCCAGGGCAGAGAAGAAGCGCCGGGACGTGGCCAGGGCCTGCGGGGAGTAGTCCACTAGCGTCACGTCGGCGCCCCGCGCAGCCATCAGGGCCGCGTATACGCCGGCGCCGGCGCCGATCTCGATGGCAGACAGCCCCGCCAGGGAGCCGAAGGCCTCACGCAGGACCGCCTCCATGCGGCGCCACCGGACCGAGAGAGCTTCCCGGGCAACGATGCGTGGCGGGTCCGCATCGGGGACCGAGTCCCAGACCGCGTCCCAGAGGTCGGGTGTGTTGCTGTCCATTCCCTTGTGACGGCTCCCGAGCGCGCCGGCGTGACCACGGCCGCGGGCCCGGCCTTCCCCAACCCGCGGGTCGCGACCTGCAGGCTGTCGGGGCTCCGGCTCATGTTGGGCAGGTCTTCGAGGTCCTGTCCCCGAACTACCGCGCTGCGCGGTGGGGTCCTGGGATGATCCGGAGACGGAGGCGTTCTCGTGAGCCTGTTGCAGATGTTCCTGACCTACCTGCGCATCGGGGCGACGGGCTTCGGCGGCCCGATGGCGCTGATCGGGATGCTGCAGGAGCAGTTCGTGGAGCGCAAGAAGGCCATCAGCTCGGCGGAGTTCGCCGAGGGGGTCGCCATCGGGCAGATCCTGCCGGGGCCCATTGCCATCGACGCGGCCGTGTACGTCGGCTACCGGCTGCGCGGCTGGCTGGGGGCCATCGCGGGCGCGGTGGGGCTGATCCTGCCGCCCTTCCTCATCATGCTCGTGCTGACGCCGCTGTACTTCGAGTTCGGCAAGGTGCCGCAGGCGCAGGGGTTCTTCGCGGGCCTCCGACCGGCGGTGGTGGCGGTGATCGCCGCCGCGAGCTGGCGCCTGGGGAAGCGCGGGCTGAAGGACAAGTCGGGCTACCTGATCGCCGCCACGGTCATGGCGCTCAGCCTCATCTTCGGCAACGCCCAAGAGCTCGCGCAGTACCTGCCCGCGATCGAGCCGGTCGCCGCCCGCGCGCGCGACTTGGGCTCCATCGCCCTGATCGTGTTGGCCGGGGGGCTCGGCCTGCTCCTGCCCGTCGGGCAGCCGGCCAAGCCGCCGCCCGAGGGTGAGGCGCCGGCGAAGGGGGGCGCGGCCTGATGGAGCTCCTGCAGCTCGCTCTCGCTTGCCTGCGCGTCGGGACGTTCGTCTTCGGCGGCGGCCCGGCGCTCGTGCCGCTCCTGCGCGACCCGGTGGTGTTTCGGTACGGCTGGCTGACGGGCGATGAGTTCGCCGACGCTGTAGCGCTCGGACAGATGACGCCGGGACCCTTGCTGGTCACTGCGACGTTCGTAGGCTGGAAGGTGGGGACGGAGAGCGGCGGGGTCGGAGCGGGGCTCCTGTACGCCACCGTGGCGACCGTGTGCATCTTCCTGCCCTCCTTCTTCATGACGCTGGCGGCGTCGCACCAGCTGGGCCGGCTCAAGGGCAACCCTCGGGTGCAGCGGTTCCTGCGGGGCGTCGAGGCCGGGATCGTGGGGCTGGTGGCGGCGGCGGCGGTCCAGATGGGGCAGGACGCCATCGGCGGATGGCCCCAGGGCGCCCTGTGCGCGGCGGCGCTCATTGTGCTGATCCGGACGAAGCTGGAGGCGGGCCTCGTCGTGATCGCCAGCGGCCTCGTGGGCCTCGCGCTGACCCTCGCGGGCGTCATGGGCAGTGCGGGGCCGTGAGACGGTTCTCGCAGCAGGGGACGCGGGTCGCCGCGTGGAACGACGGGTGGTCACACCCCACCACGTAGATTGGAACAGGCTTGATGAGTGAAGACACCCGGCTCCGAACGCCGGCCGTCCGCCGGACCTCCGCAGGCGCGCTCCACGTCGTAGGCGTCGACCGAGCTGAACACCAGGAGTTGTACGTCTCGGCCGACGCTCCGCAGGGCTGCGCCGCGACCGTGGGCGCCGATGCGGCAGAGATCTACGGCGACGTTTCGCGGGTTCTCGCGGAGCACCAGGCCGTCGTGGTGCAGGAGCGCCTGTACGGTACGCTGGCCGCGCAGGAGGCCGCCGAGACGGCCCGTGCGGCGGCCGTGGCCGGCTCGCCGGCCTTCGGCGGGGCGCCACCCACATACCTGGAGGGCAGGCCCGCCTGCGGGGACGGGCTGTGCGGCGTCCATCTGTGCGCCGTGTCGGCGGAGCGCGAGGCGCCCCTCCTACACGGGGACCGGACGCTCGGTCGCCTGATCCGCACGTCCGGAGCGACCTACGTGTACCTGAACGGCCTCGCCGGCACGAGCCCGCAGGTCGCGGTGCCCCGGGTCGAGCAGGCCACCCGCATGTTCGACACCGCCCACGAGATCCTGGGGAACCTGGGGTGTGATTACCGAGACGTGGTCCGCACCTGGATCTACATCGGTGAGATCCTGGACTGGTACGACGACTTCAACCTCGCCCGTAACGAGTGCTACACGCGCTATGGCCTGCTGGGCCGCGGCGACGACTACCTGCCGGCCAGCACCGGAATCCAGGCGCGGCCGCCGGGGCATCTGGAACTGACGATGGACTTGCTGGCGGTCCGGCCGAGCGAGGGCAGCGGCGTGCGCTGCGGGCGGCTGTTCAACCCGCTGCAGAACGAGGCCTATGCCTACGGCTCGGCTTTCGCCCGCGCCATGGAGGTCGTCGCCGACGGCGCCCGGACGGTCTACATCTCGGGCACGGCATCCATCGATGAGTTCGGGAAGAGCATCCACGAAGACGACATCGAAGCCCAGATCGTGCGCACCGTGAAGAACGTCGAGGCGCTGATCGGGACCAGCGGCCTGGGCCTGCAGGACATCTGCCAGGCCACCATCTTCCTGAAGGACGCCGCCTACATCGAGCCCTTCTACACGCTCTGCGCCGGAACGCCCCTCGCCGAACTCGGCATCTGCATGGTCGCCGACGTCTGCCGCGCCGACCTCCTCTTCGAGATCGACGCCGTGGCGGCGGGGTTAGTGCAGCCATCGGAGAACACACGAGCGTAGGACGGGCTTCCAGCCCGTCGCCTCTCCGCGGCGCTGACGGCGTCGGGCTGGCTGCCCGACCTACGCGACGGTGAGAGAGGACGGGGCGCGCGCGAAGCGCGTCGGCCCGAAGGGCCGCTTAGTGCTCTGTCAGGCATGAAGTGTCATGTTGTTGTAGGAGCGGCTTCCGCCGCGATGCCATCGATGTTCGGAGTCAGGGCAACGTCATCGCGGCTGAAGCCGCTCCTACAACATGCGGAATCGTCCCTGACAAGGCGCCAGGATAGCGGAGGTTTGGGGGTTCGCAGCTTCGCGCTCATCCACGAAACGAGGTGAAGGGATTGGTCAAGGTCGGGAAGCTGAGCATGGCCCAC